>DATGOD010000192.1:0-8168 GCA_035306305.1 Flavobacterium sp. | reverse complement strand
AAAATATTAGCTTGTAAAAAATCAAATTTCCGTAATTTTGCCCGAACATATTTTTATACTTGAAGACTTTTTAACTATTCCTGATGTTGAAAATGAAGGAATTAAAATCATCGAGTACAAATTAATCTCGAATAAAAGTGGACGCAAAACACAGTATTCAAAAGGTAAGTGCCGGTGCCTTGCTCATAACATTGGGTATCATTTACGGCGACATCGGAACCTCTCCGCTCTATGTAATGAAAGCCATTTTTGGCGACGCTGCTATAACGAAAAATTTAGCACTTGGTGCAGTATCGTGTGTGCTTTGGACACTAACCATACAAACAAGTATCAAGTATGTTTGGCTAACACTCAAAGCCGATAACAATGGCGAAGGCGGTATCTTTTCGCTTTTTACTTTAGTGAGAAAACTAAAAAAACGTTGGCTAATTGTTCCTGCAATTATTGGTGGAAGTGCTATGCTCGCTGACGGAATCATCACGCCACCCATCTCGATTTCTTCTGCTGTCGAAGGGTTAAAAATCTATTATCCCGATTTACACACCATTCCGATTGTTATTGCGATTATCGTTTCGCTTTTCTTTTTTCAAAGTTACGGTACCAAAACCATCGGTAAGTTTTTCGGACCGATTATGTTGGTTTGGTTTCTCATGCTTGGTATCATGGGCGTATATCAGATAGCCAACACGCCAGAGATTCTCAAAGCCGTGAATCCGTATTATGCTTATTTGTTGCTTGCCGAACATCCCGAAGGTTTTTACGTATTGGGTTTTGTTTTTCTTTGTACCACTGGAGCAGAAGCCCTGTATAGCGATTTAGGACATTGCGGAATCAAAAACGTCCGCAAAAGTTGGATGTTTGTGAAAACTACACTGGTATTAAATTATTTTGGTCAAGGTGCATTTTTGATTTCACACCAAGATGTGCATCTGAAAACATTTTTGAACGGAACCGAATTTATCCAAAATCCGTTTTACCTGATGATGCCACAATGGTTTATCCCAATAGGAATCGTGGTGGCAACCTTGGCGGCAGTTATTGCTGCACAAGCGATGATTACCGGTTCGTTTACGATGATTAACGAAGCCATGCGTTTGAACTTGTGGCCGAGAGCTTTAGTCAAATATCCATCGCTCATCAAAGGGCAGTTGTATATTCCGTTAATCAATTGGATGCTTTGTCTCGGCTGTATTGTCGTGGTGTTGTATTTTAAAGAATCCAGTAATATGGAAGCTGCCTACGGTTTGGCAATCGTGATGTGCATGATGGCAACCACGATTTTGTTGACCTATTTTATGATTTTGAAACGTTTTCCGAAACTTTTTATTATTGCTTTTGTACTTATTTACAGTACCATAGAAATTTCTTTTTTTATTGCCAATGTAGAAAAATTCAGTCACGGAGGTTATGTTTCGTTGCTCGTTGCCGGATTTTTGGCAGTACAAATGGGTGTTTGGCTTACCGGAAAACGCATTCGGAAAAACTATACCGAGTTTTTGAAAGTTGAAGATTATGTTGAGGTGATTGAAGATTTGAGCAATGATGAATCGGTTCCGAAATATGTCAACAACCTGATTTATCTGACCAATGCACATAACAAAAATGAAATTGAGTCGAAAGTGATTTATTCTATTTTGTATAAACGCCCAAAACGTGCCGATGTTTATTGGATGGTGCATGTGAACGTATTGGATGAACCGCACAGACGTGAATATCGGATTAAAAAATTCTCAGACAAAATCATTCGTGTCGATTTTTATCTCGGGTTTCGTGTTGAGCCCAAAATCAGTTTGCTGTTCAAAAAAGTGTTGTCCGATTTGAGCGAATCGGGTGAGTTTAACAAGCTAAGCACGTACCACTCTTTGCGGAAAAATCAAATCACTGCCGACTACAAATATATTATTATCGAAAAAGAAGTTTCTTACGACAATGAATTTCCTTGGCACGAAAAATTTATGTTGGATTGTTATGCCTTTATCCGAAAACACAGTTTGTCTGAAGAAAAAGCCTTTGGCTTAGACAATAGCTCGGTGAAAGTAGAATATTACCCGTTGATTATTGACAAAACCGTACCCGATATAGATTTAAAACGCCGATTTGATAAGGATAAGCAATAATAATTGCGATATAAAACAACCTCGTTTAAATAGTTTAAATGAGGTTGGTTGGTGTGAAAAGGGGAGTGGTGTAAGGAAAACTTTGTTATAAGCCGTTTTTCTTTCTGTCAAGACGGTCAGCAGACTGTTAAGACGAGATAAATATTTATTTGCTGTTGTGATTCTGTTTTGAAGTTTGTTTGTTAATGAATGCAACAACTTGTTTACTGTTTGTCATTAATAAATAGCCCAGTATAGTTTTTACTAAATGAAAAATGATCCAGCCTGATGTTGGACTTTCCCTAAACATATTTTTCTGCTGAAAAAATACAAATGTCTGTTTACAAAGTTGCGGTAGGCTGTCCACGAAAATTAGTCCGCCAATAACAATAGTCGTAACGGTCAGCACAGTTGAAAGTTGAATGTTTAGGTCAATTTTTTCTTCATCAAAACCTTTGTCAAGATGCAATTTGTCGATGAGCCAAGCTGTCTTAAAAACAAAAAGTCGAAGAACGAAAAGATAAACTCCAATTGTCAAAAGCAATAAAGCAATTGATAAAGCAAATCCTTGTCCCATGTCATTGGGGTCAGTGTAAAAAAGTGTCGATATAAACTGTGGTATAACAGTCACGCTGCCTAATACTAACCAAATTCCTAAGATTTTTATAAAGATTGTCCAGAAGGTTCTTATTGTCATTGCCGTACCGTTTTAAAAAAGCTTACAGCAAATATACCCAACTTTCCCAAATAAACAACAAAACAGCTGCAAAACCCTATGTTCGCAACTGTTTACTACCTGTTTAATAGGTGATTTAATCGGCTTGTAGGCTTACAATATCTGCCTTTTTTTTCTTTACCAAACTCAAAACCAACAAACACAATATTCCCAATACAAAATATCCTGCGGCAACTTCCACTTGAATTTCGGGTTGTAGCACAGCGACGATACCATAGCTTAATGTAGAAGTGATGATATAAGAACCGCCACCTGTTAATCCGCCTGCTACGCCTGCCGAATTTGGAAATCTACCGATGCAGTACGTGAAATAGTTGTTGAAAATAAACCCTGCTGTGATGTGAATAAGAAACGCAAAAAACACCAAACTGTAAATATTGCTTGATAAATAAGAAACGCCAAACATGGCAATAATCAACAATAATTGAATAAAGTTGGCGTAACGTATTTTGGGTAAAAACGTTTTGTTAATCAATGCTTTGCCTACAAGGCCGCCGGTCATCCATGCCAAACCTAAAATCAAGGAAACGTAGCCGGCAACGACTTCCGAAAAGCCCATTTTGTGCTCGATGATAAACGCACCACACAGATTGAAAAACATAATCATCGAATAGCTGAGTCCGCACATCAAAACGCCGTAGAAAAAGTCTTTGGCTCGAAACATGCTTGCATAATCTTTGAGCAAAAAATCTATCTGAAATGGGTTTCTATGTTTTAAGGTTTCACCCGAGAAAATTCCTTCCAAAATCAACAGGATAAAACAATATACCGCCAATACATAGAAGTTGGATTGCCAGCCAAAATGTTTTTGCAAATAACCTCCTATAAACGGTGCCATAATCGGCCCTACCGACCACACAATGGTCATGATACTGAGGTAATGCGTGCGTTTTTCGCCTTCGTACACATCTACAAAAAACGCACGTTTGGATACCACTACAAAACCTGCCATAATGCCTTGCAACACACGCATAGCGTAGATCACAAAAATGTTGCGGGTACTTGCCATGATTAAAAACGAAACGACAAATAGTGCCAATGACAGCATGGAAATCTTGTAACGCCCGAACGAATCTACGATGCTTCCGGCAAAAAACTGCGTGAGTCCGTAGCTGATTAAAAACAAGGACAAGGTGAGTTGTATGCTACTTTCGGGTAGTTGTAAATCAATCGCCATACTGGGCATGGAAGGTAAGTAAATATCGGTTGCCAAACCCGACATCGGAATGGCGGCAAAAGCCAAAAATGTGGCTATGGATTTGTTCTTTTCTGTAAGCATCTGCATAAAAACTTCAAGATGCAAAATTCGTGATTTTTAACGAAAGAACAGCTGTTTTATAAAACCGATTAAGGTGGTTTCACAAAACATTAACCCAACAAAAAAGCCGACCATAATAGTCGGCTTTATATTGGCATTACACGAATGCTTATTTTTTGGCGTGAATATTCAATTCTACATCAATTTCTTGCGAAATCATCCAGTCTTTCGCATCGCCTTCAGTTCCGTAAGTCAAGCCCCAATCTTGTCTGTTGATGGTAAATTTAGACTCGATACTTACACCTGTTTCTGCAACAACCACTTTGGCAGGGAATGTTACGTTTACAGTTTTGTCTTTAATCGTTAAGTTACCGCTGATAGTATTTGTAGCACCTTCCACCACACTTTCTTGGTTAGCTGCATCGAACGCTGCAACACCAGTGATATGGAACGAAGCTGTAGGGTATTTTTCTACATCAAAAAAGTCTGCACTTTTCAAGTGTCCTGTTAAATCATCAGCTGTTTTACCACCAGATGTCGCCGGATCTACAGAAGCTTCGTCTGTAGCCAAAGAGTTGATGTCTAAGTTGAATTCTCCACCAGTAACCACTCCGTTTTCAACAGAAACGGTACCAGTTGTTTTCACAACACCAAATCTTGGGTTTAATCCACCTTTGTGATATCCTGTCCATTTTACAGCACTGTTGTCTGTATCCACGTTGAACGTTTCGCCGGTTTGTGCCGCTACTTCTTGTTCTTCTGCTGTACTTGCTTTATCGCCTGTTTTGTTGTTGCAAGAAATCAATACTGCTGATAAAGCAAGTGCTAAAATTGATAATTTTTTCATACCTGATACTTATTATTAATAATAAAGTACAAAATTAAGCATTTTTTTGGTTACTAAAAATCGTAGAATCGAAAAAAATATCAAGATAATGTCTGTTAATTCAAATTGAATAGTAATTAGTCTAAAGTTGAAAATAACATTGCGTGACAAAGTGACGGAGTAATTAGATATTCGACTTTAAGACTTTTGACATTAGATTTTGTGATGACTTACTCTCCTCATTGTAAAAACATATTATTTAAACTTAAAACGAACAATACCGTCGTCGTCAATGTTTGTCAATGTAATATCGTGTAAGGTATTGACCAATTCCGGATTCCACGGTGTTTTTACTTTGACATAGTTTTCAGTAAATCCGTGAATATAACCTTCTTTGTTTTCGCCTTCAAACAAAACGGTTCTGTTGGTTCCCAACTGACTTTCGTAGAAAGCTCTGCGTTTTTTGACCGATAAACCGCGCAACATTTTGCTGCGTTTCGAGCGCACATTTGCCGGAACCACGCCGTCCATTAAAACGGCTTCGGTATTGTCGCGTTCCGAATAGGTAAAAACGTGCAAGTACGAAATATCCAAATCGTTTAGGAAGTTGTAGGTTTCCAAAAACAATTCGTCGGTTTCGCCCGGAAAGCCAACAATAACGTCCACGCCAATACAAGCATTGGGCATCACTTCGCGAATTTTAGCTACGCGCTCGGCATACAATTCTCGCAAGTAACGTCGTTTCATTTTTTTCAAAATCTCGTTGCTGCCCGATTGCAGTGGAATGTGAAAATGCGGAACAAAACAGTTGCTTCTGGAAACAAAATCAATGGTTTCGTTTTTCAAAAGATTAGGTTCAATCGATGAAATACGCAAGCGTTCAATTCCTGGAACGGTATCCAAAGCTTGTACCAAATCCAAAAAAGTGTGTTCGTGTTTTTTGTTACCAAATTCGCCTTTGCCATAATCGCCAACATTTACACCAGTCAGTACAATTTCTTTGATGCCTTTTTCGGAAATTTCCTGCGCGTTTTTCAACACGTTTTCCATGGTGTCGGAACGGGAAATACCACGTGCCAACGGAATGGTACAATACGTACATTTATAATCGCAACCGTCCTGCACTTTCAAAAAAGCACGCGTGCGGTCGCCAATGGAATAGCTACCTACATAAAAATCGGCTTCTTCGATTTCGCACGAGTGCACTTCGCCCATATCGTTTTTAGAGAGATCGTTGATATAATCGGTAATCTTAAACTTTTCGGTAGCACCCAAAACCAAATCCACACCGTTCACATCGGCCAATTCCTCCGGTTTGAGTTGTGCATAACAACCAATGGCAGCCACAAAAGCCTTATGGTTTTTTCGCAAAGCCTTCTTGACAATTTGTTTAAATTGCTTGTCGGCATTTTCTGTTACCGAACAAGTGTTGATTACATAAATGTCTGCTTCGTCTTCAAATTCGACCCGGTCATAACCTTTTTCTGTAAAATCGCGTGCAATGGTTGAAGTTTCTGAGAAATTCAACTTGCATCCCAAAGTATAAAAGGCTACTTTTTTTCTGTTAAGTGTCGTGCTATTCATCATCAAACCGAAAAAATCGTTATATATTTACATCTTAATTGTAAGAATTAAAATGTCGGTGCAAAGTTATAAACAAATTTCGGATTGGAAGCTATTTTTTGTTGGGCTATTGAGTATAGCTTTTACAGCTTGTCAGCATAAAAATGAACATACAGACGACAAGCAAGTTTTTCGTTACAACGAAAGTGCCAATATCCAAACTTTAGACCCCGCTTTTGCCAGAAATCAAGCCATTATATGGCCTTGCAATCAATTGTTCAACGGACTGATTCAGCTCAATGACAGCCTGATTCCTCAACCTGATATCGCTAAAAATTGGACTGTCAGCGACGACGGACTTTTATATACCTTCACATTGCGAAACGATGTGTATTTTCACAAACATCCGAATTTTGGTGCAGACAGCACACGTGTGGTTGTTGCTGATGATTTTGTGTATAGTTTTGACCGCTTGCTGAGCGAGAAATTAGCTTCGCCAGGCACATGGGTTTTTCAAAATGTGAAAGATTATCGGGCACTAAACGACACTGTTTTACAGGTAGAACTCAGTAATCCATTTCCTGCGTTTTTGGGGTTGTTGTCAATGAAATACGCATCGGTTGTTCCGCATGAAATCACTGAAGACCCCAATATTGATTTTCGTTCTCATCCAATTGGAACCGGTCCTTTTTATTTTAAAATATGGGAAGAAAATATCAAGTTGGTTTTGCGAAGAAATCCGAATTATTATGAGAAAGATGCTAATGGTGTGCAATTGCCCTATTTAGAGTCGATAGCGATTACTTTTTTGCCCGATAAACAAAGCGGATTTTTACAATTTGTACAAGGAAAACTCGATTTTATTTCTGGATTAGACCCATCCTACAAAGATGATTTACTGACTCCGGCGGGCGACTTGCAAGACAAGTATAAAGACCAAATCAAAATGCTTTCGGGACCATATTTGAATACAGAATATTTAGGGTTTAATATGGAAGATGAACAAATTCCGTTGTCGCTTCGCCGAGCTTTATCGATGAGTTTCGACCGACAAAAAATGATTACCTATCTACGAAATGGAATGGGTAGTGGGGCAGTAGCCGGAATCATTCCACAAGGTTTACCCGGATACGATGCCAATAATCAAACCGAATATAATCCGCAGAAAGCTAGAGAACTGATTAAAGAATTACAAGCAAAATCAAATCAACCGATTGAAATAACGCTCTCTACCAATAACACCTACATGGATATTTCTGAATATTTGCAACGCGAATGGCAAAAGTTAGGACTCAAAGTTACCATTGATGCGATGCCACCTTCGTCGCTACGACAAGCAATTGCAACCAATAAACTGAGCTTTTTTCGAGGAAGTTGGATTGCTGATTATCCTGATGCAGAAAATTATTTATCACTGTTTTATAGCAAGAATTTTACGCCCAATGGACCGAATTATACGCATTATGCCAATCCTCAATTCGACCAAATGTATGAACAGGCTTTCTTGATTAATGATGCTAAAGTACGAGCAGAACATTACGCGAAAATGGACGCTATCGCACAAGCAGATCAGCCGGTGATTGTGCTTTTTTACGATAAAGTGGCTCGCTTTGTGCAAAAAAATGTTCACGGAATGGATACCAATCCCATGAATAGTTTGCATTTGAAATATGTGAAAAAAGATTGAAG
>DATGOD010000191.1:0-3207 GCA_035306305.1 Flavobacterium sp. | reverse complement strand
AAAAAAAAACAACCAATAAAATTACTCAACCGCAAACAACACAAAAACAATGAATAACGAAGAAAATTACGAAGATTCGTTAAACGAAAATACAGCAAATCAAAAAACGCACGAAAATACATCCGAAACCATTACCAAAGTTACAGGAATGTACAAAGAATGGTTTCTGGATTATGCTTCCTATGTAATTTTGGAGCGTGCTGTTCCTGCCATTGAAGATGGTTTTAAACCAGTTCAGCGTCGTATTATGCATGCCATGAAAGAGTTGGATGACGGGCGTTACAACAAAGTTGCCAATGTGGTTGGACACACTATGCAATATCATCCGCACGGAGATGCGAGTATCGGAGATGCGATGGTGCAAATGGGACAAAAAGAATTGCTGATTGACACACAAGGAAACTGGGGAAATATCCTCACAGGAGATGGAGCTGCCGCACCGAGATATATAGAAGCAAGGTTGAGTAAATTTGCGTTGGAAGTATTGTATTCGCCCAAAATTACCGCTTGGCAGTTGTCTTACGACGGACGAAAAAACGAACCGATTAATCTCCCGGTAAAATTTCCGTTGTTGTTGGCACAAGGAGCAGAAGGAATCGCAGTGGGATTATCGACCAAATTGTTGCCACATAATTTCAATGAGTTGATTGATGCATCTATCAAACATCTCAAAGGCAAATCTTTCACGATTTATCCCGATTTTCCGACCAAAGGAATCGCTGATGTATCGAATTACAACGACGGAATGCGAGGCGGAAGGGTTAGGGTTCGTGCCAAAATTTCACAGTTGGACAAAAATACCTTGTTGATTTCTGAAATTCCGTTTTCGACCAATACTACTTCGCTCATCGACAGTATTATCAAGGCGAATGAAAAAGGGAAAATAAAAATCAAAAAAATAGAAGATAACACAGCAGCAGAAGTTGAAATTTTGATTCATCTTCCGGCAGGCGTATCGGCAGATAAAACCATCGATGCGTTGTATGCATTTACCAATTGCGAGGTGTCTATTGCGCCGCTTGGTTGCGTGATTGAAGACAACAAACCGGTTTTTATCGGAGTCTCAGATATTTTACGACGCTCAACAGAACGTACTGTAGATTTGTTGCGCCAAGAGTTGGAAATCGAGTTGAACGAATTGCAAGAACAATGGCATTTTCTTTCGCTTGAACGCATATTTATCGAAAACAGAATTTATCGCGATATTGAAGAAGAAGAAACTTGGGAAGGCGTGATTCATGCAATCGATGAAGGTTTGAAACCGCATATTGCTCATTTGAAAAGAGCCGTTACTGAAGATGATATTGTACGATTGACCGAAATCAGAATCAAGAAAATTTCAAAATATGATTTGGACAAAGCCCAACAAAAACTCGAAGCGTTGGAAGGCGAAATTGCCCAAGTCAAATACCATTTAGAACATATTATTGATTTTGCCATTGATTATTTTGCTAAGCTTAAAGAAAAATACGGCAAAGGCAGAGAACGCCAAACCGAATTGCGTAGTTTTGATACGATTGAAGCAACAAAAGTGGTGTTGAGAAATACCAAATTATACGTAAATCGTGCCGACGGATTTATCGGAACATCGCTGCGAAAAGATGAATATGTCGCTGATTGTTCGGATATTGACGACATTATCGTTTTTATGCGAAATGGCGAAATGGTGGTTACTAAAGTGGACGACAAAAAATTTATCGGGAAAGATATTATTCACGTAGCGGTTTTCAATAAAGGCGACAAACGCACGATTTATAATTTGATTTACCGCGACGGAAAATCCGGAACGTCATATATCAAAAGGTTCAACGTGCCTTCCATTACACGCGATAGGGTTTATGATTTGACACAAGGCAAAGCCGGTTCGCAAATATTGTATTTTTCGGCAAACCCGAATGGTGAAGCTGAGGTGGTTTCTATTTTTCTAAGAAATTTGAGTAACATCCGAAAACTAAAATTTGATATTGATTTCTCTGATATAGGCATCAAAAGCCGAAGTGCCAAAGGAAATCAAGTAACCAAATATCCGATTAAAAAAATCGAACTCAAAGAAAAGGGAATTTCGACGCTCAAACCAAGAAAAATATGGTTTGACGATGCGGTAAACCGTTTGAATGTGGACGAAAGAGGCGAGTTGTTAGGCGAATTTAAACCAGAAGATAGATTGCTGATTATCACGCAAAACGGAAAAATAAAAACCATTATGCCGGAATTGACCACGCATTTTGACGAAGATATGATTGTGTTGGAAAAATGGATTCCGGAAAAACCGATTTCGGCGATTTATTACGAAGGCGAAAAAGGACGTTATTTTGTCAAACGCTTTTTGGTAGAAAACGAAAACAAAGAAGAATTGTTTATTTCCGAACATCCGCACACGCACTTAGAAATCGTTTCGACCGATTATATTCCGAGAGCCGAAGTGATTTTTGCTAAAGTAAAAGGCGTGCAAAAAGAGGATATGGAAATCAATTTGGAAGAGTTTATTACCGTGAAAGGAATCAAAGCTTTAGGTAACCAATTGACGACAGATAAAGTAAAGCATATCAATTTGTTAGAGCCCATTCCGTATGAACCGCCAACGCCAGAAATAGAAGAAGAAAAAGAACAAGCGGATTCAGCAAATGGTCAATTGGGTTTTGAGTTGGAATGAAAATAAGAATAATTAAAAATTAAACAGGAAGCCGTCTCATTCCATAAAATTGAGGCGGTTTTTTATTTATCATTATCCTTTTCTCTATACACTTTATGATTTCGCCATGAAACGCCAATTTGTCCGATAAATTTGCTTGGTTGATTGCCAAAAGTTGTTCCACTAGACAAATCGAATTGTAAGTTGTTGTGTAACAGATAAGTAATTCCTGCTCGGGTGATAAAATCGTCGCGGTCAAAATCCAAGTCTATTTCTTTATATTTTCTGAAAAAACCTTGATTTTCAACAAAAACCGACCATTTTTGATTAAATCCATAAGAAAGCGTAGCAATATATCCAAAGCTTCTAAAGTCGTTGGATTCAGCATTTTCGACCAATAAATTGGTTACAAACGAAAAGTGGTCGCTGATTTGTTGTTGAGCAAAAATACCGGCTTTCAGCGTTACTTCAGGCATTTCCGGATGTCTGTATAATTTGCTTTTGAAATCGGCGGCAGCATACAACGCCACACTCGGCACCAATCTTCTCCATTTATACCGCTGATTGGCTTTCCA
>DATGOD010000190.1:0-12057 GCA_035306305.1 Flavobacterium sp. | reverse complement strand
TGTTTTGTACTGTTTGAGACTGGATTTCTCTTCCTGTGTAATCGTATAATTTAAACGTAACATCTTGCATCGTTTCTGATGAGAAACTCACAGTAATTCTATCGCTTGTTGGATTAGGATACAATTTGAAATCAGCTAATTCAAACTCATCAGCTGCTGCCGAATCCTCCGCGTCATATACTCTTATTCTTTTTGACACGGTATAGAAAATGTTACCAACTGCTTCGATTTTAATTCTGAAAGCACTTGTTGTGTTTTCCAATTCAGGTGTCATAATATCTGCCGAACCAGTATTAGCAAAAGCTCCCGGAATATTTGGATTTGCATTACCTTCAAATGCTGTCCAAGTTGCTCCGTTATTGGTTGTATAGCTAATTTTAACGTATTCTGTATCTACTCCATTAGCATCTGTTCCTGCCACATCCCAAGTGATAGTTTTTGGCTCGTTTGCTAACCAATAAATTTGTCCTGTCTCTGGGATATTATCCGGATAAGTAATCACAAATGGTCCCGCTTCTTGGGTTTCAACTATTGCAGGTAACGAGTTTTTCGTTTGACCTCCGTTCATCACGTTATTATCTCTCACAACTACGCCAAAAGTATATACTCTTCCTGGAAAATCAGCCAAGATTTCCCATTCTGAACCGACTACTCCAGCTGCTTCAATGGTAGAACCGTCCATAACTACACTTTCAGAAGGGAATGAACGATAATTTCTTCCGGTTAAATTGTATAATCTGAAATTTGGTCCTGTTTCACTTGTAGCAACAGGCGGTTGAACTGCTAAATCTCCATTCTCAGATAAAGCCGGATCAATTTGCCCCCAACTATATGTGAGCGTAGTTGGATTATTCGCATCTGTAGCTTGTGCTGTTAAGATGAATGGTGTAGAGTGTGGTATTCTTTTCGGTAAAATGGGTGCAATATTTGGTGCCGAATTTCCAGAGTTTACTACTTCTCCACACTCTGTCGCTCCAACTACCAAATTCATTTGCTCTAAACTTGAATAATGGTAAAACGGATATGCATTAAGTTCGTAATCGAACGGTGCACATAACCCTGTATATCCCATAATGGTAACACCACTCCCTACTTCTACTTGGGTAGGGGCTTCTGTTTCCATATTTCCTACACAAGAGCCACCGTTTCCACTACCTTCCTCTTCTTCCTCAACCTCTTCATTTACACTAAACGTATGCGTTGCTCCTAACTGATGACCGATTTCGTGAGATACAATATCAATCACAAACCCAGCTCCTTCAGGCTGAGTCGTTCCACTAGCACCTCGTGCTTTTTGTCCTGTTACACAAATAGATGCCAAAGCCGCTAATCCTCCTCCAGACTCAAATCCAAAAACATGTCCGATATCATAATTGTCATCTCCTATTACAGTATTAACATTTGTCTGGTTTTGTGTAATCATTTGGTTTGTATCGGTATCTGTATAATTTCCACCTGTCAAATAAATCAAACTATTGGTATTGGCAACCAGAACAAGTCTCAGAGACATATCTCGTTCCAATACTCCATTGAGCATCATTACTGCTTCGTTAAAAGCTTCTCTAACTGCTACTTTTTTCTGACTATCTGTTCCGTCTTCAACACCTGCTTGTGCTACGTGATATGCCGCATATTCGGGCGTACAAGCCAAAGCCAAGCGAAATGTTCTAAACTTACTGTCACTCATAAAAGGCTGCGTAAAATCGTTATTTTGAATCTGAACATCCATTCCTTCCGGAAGCATCTCTGAAGTTACTCCGCACTCAAAATGACGAGGCGTTGTGTCTTCGTAATGATAGGTCATATAAGTATTCAAATCTTTGGTCAATGCTTTAACGAAATACATCTGACCTTCCATATTATATCCCATTAGGCTGAGTCCGAAATAATCTCCGGCAACCAAATGAATAATATTTCCCGGATTTTTCACATCTACTCCTTTGTAACTACGAGTATGCATATATCCGTTTTCTTTTTCTTCTTCAGAAATTGCGGTATAAAAAACATAGAAATCAGAAACCCCTCCGTCTATAGACGGCAAGCTTACTTGTATTCCTTGTTCTGGTGAAGAAATATTTTTCTCGTCAGGAGCTTGCTCCAATTGTAATACCAACTGATGATAATCAGTTTGATACATCTGATATTCCGTTGGACTATCGCTGCGGTCAAACAATTCTTTACCAGAAATTTCTCGCTCACTTTGTAGCAATTTCCATCCTGTACTTTGAGCCGATGCCTGATATCCGAATAACATCAAGCAAAACCAAAAAAAGAGTCTTTGTATTCTCATGCTGTGACAATATTATTTTTGTATTATTCCGTAAATATATAAAAAAATATAAAATTCAAATCTTAAAATTGAATAATTTGATTTTAAAAGTAATTTTCTTCCTCGTACCTTTGTAGGCAAAGACCTATTGTTTTGAAAAAATATTTATCCATAAATCAATTCCACGGAAACAAAGAAAACGTAGTAACGCTCGGTATGTTCGACGGTGTACACCGTGGGCATCAGTCTATTCTCAATCGGCTAAAAGAAGCTGCTTTAGACAATAATCTAGAAAGTTTGGTGCTAACTTTTTTTCCGCATCCAAGGATGGTTTTGACACCAAACAACGCTCCAAAATTGCTCAATACTATTGAGGAAAAAAGTTTTTTGCTCAAGAAAACAGGCATCAATCATCTGGTTATTCATCCTTTTAGTATGGATTTTTCTCAAATGGAAGCTGAAGATTTTGTAAAACACATCTTGGTAGATAAACTAAAAACCAAAAAAATCATTATCGGATACGACCATCGATTTGGCAAAAACCGTTCGGCAGATTTTCACGATTTAGTTCGATTTGGCGAAAAATATGGTTTTGATGTCGAAAAAATATCAGCACAAACCGTTGATGAGATTTCGGTAAGTTCAACCAAAATCAGAACTGCTCTGGAAAAAGGAGATATTCATATCGCTAAAGAATATTTAGGCTACGATTATTTTTTCTCCGGAACAGTCGTTCATGGCAAAAAAATCGGGAGAACCATTGGTTTTCCTACCGCCAATTTTGAAATTGACGAAACTTATAAACTCATTCCTGCTAACGGAATTTATGTTGTTTATTCCTATATCGACAATCAAAAAGTGTGGGGAATGATGAGCATCGGCACCAATCCTACCTTAGGCGACAATCCGCAAACTATCGAAGTGAATTATCTGGATTTCAACAAAGATTTGTACGGACAAAACCTTACTATTTATATGGCAGAAAAAATTCGCGACGAAGCAACTTTCATTTCTTTAGACGAATTAAAAAACGCTTTACATCAAGATTTATTATACACACAAAATTATATCAAACATGTGGAATAAAATTTTTCGTCCTATCGACAACGCACAACTCATTGTTTTCAGAATCTTTTTTGGACTCGTTTTTATCTTTGAAAGTTTTGGAGCAATACTTACCGGTTGGACAAGATTCAACACTGTTGACCCGAAAATAAATTTCACTTTCATCGGCTTTGAATGGTTACATCATCTGATGGGACCTTATATGTATGTACATTTTGTATTGATGGGCATTGCCTCAATCGGCGTAATGCTCGGTTATAAATATCGATTTAGTATCATTTCGCTAACCGTTTTGTGGAGTTGTGTATATTTTATGCAAAAAACATCCTACAACAATCATTATTACTTGATGTTGCTCATCAGTTTGTTGATGTGTTTTTTGCCTGCCAACAAATACGCTGCCTTAGACATAAAAGGCAAGCCCGAAAAAGTTACTTATGCCATGCCAGCCTGGATACGATTGTTGTTTATTTTTCAAATCAGTTGTGTGTATATTTTCGCCACCATTGCCAAATTTTATCCCGATTGGTTAGATGGCACTGTCGCACAAATAATGTTTAGAAGTATAAAATCTACCGATAGCATTCAGAATATTCTTCGTTCAGAATCTTTTCATACTTTTATTGCCTATTCAGGAATTGCTTTTGACGGATTGATTATTCCGGCTCTACTTTGGCGAAAAACGCGTTGGTTTGCCATCATTGCATCATTAATTTTTCACATTTTCAACTCCATTACGTTACAAATCGGCGTGTTTCCGTATTTTGCTTTGGCTTTTAGCGTATTCTTTTTTCCGCCAGAAGAAATCAAAAAATTCTTTTTGCGTAAAAAACCCGTTTTGACCGATGAATTGGCTGATATCAATTATCATTCGTACAGAAAAACTTTCTACGGTTTTATGTTGCCTTATATGCTGATACAATTTGCTTTACCATGGCGACATCATTTTTTCCAAGGCGATGTTTTATGGACAGAAGAAGGGCACAGATTGAGCTGGAGAATGATGCTTAGAGCACGTTCTGGGGAAGCTCATTTCAAAGTTGTGGACAAACAAACAGGAGAAACCAGCTTTTTCAACAATACTAAATTACTCAACAAAAAACAACGTCAACGATTGAATACGCCCGATATGATTTGGCAAATGGCACAATTCATTAAAGCATATTATGCCGAGCAAGGAACTGATGTAGAAGTATATGTACACCGAAGCCAGGTTTCTATAAACCGAAAAAAATCAAAAAGATTGATTGACCCTAAAGTGAATTTGGCCGATGAAAAATGGTGTCATTTTAGTCATCACGATTGGATATTGGACGAAAACGACGAGCGTTACCATCAGCCGAAAACGAAAATAATGAGAAAGTTGATTGATGCAACTTCCCAAAAGAAAAGTATCCAATCCAATCGCCCAGATTAATATATTGTGCATCATCCGGTAAATGAATAATCATTGGCAAATGTCGATGTCCGAAAACGTAATATTTGCATTGAGTTTCCGGATGTTTTCGCTTAACATATTGTACCAGCCACTCGTTTTCTTCACCCAGGAATTTGGCATCTTCATCACCCGAAATCAATTTGTTTTTGGTAGAAAGATATTGAGCCAATTTCACGCCAATATCCGGATGCAACCATCTAAACAACCATTTGGAAAACGGATTGGTAAACACTTTTTTCATGCGTTTGTAACCTTTGTCGCCAGGACCTAAACCGTCGCCGTGACCTATAAACAATTTGGTTCCGTTGATATTAAATTGTTGAGGTTGATGAAAAACCGGTATGCCTAATTCTTTTTCAAAATAGTCAGACATCCACAAATCGTGATTACCGACAAAAAAATAAATCGGCAATCCGCTATCTTTCATTTGGGCTAATTTCCCTAAAATACGCACAAAACCTTTTGGCACAACTGCCTGATATTCAAACCAAAAATCAAATAAATCTCCTAAAAGAAATAAAGCTCCGGCATCTGGCTCGATGGTTTCCAGCCACAACAAAAAACGTTGTTCGCGCGGCACGCTCGAAGCTGCATCTGGTGCACCAAAATGCTGGTCGGAAGCAAAAAAAGCTGACTTATCTTCAGGAAAATTTATTGTTATCATTAGTTATTATCTGATTGAAACCATTCGGCATAAGAACTCTCTGTTTCTTGCAAACGCAAAGAAAATAGTTTGATATTTTCAGGCAAACGATTTTTGATTCGCTGAGCAAAATCAATCACCATGTTTTCGCTGGTTGGTTGATAATCGACCAAAATCACATGATGTCCGCGGTCTTCCAATTCTTTTGCCAACTCAATATGAGGCGTGTTTTTATTGAAAACAGTAGCGTGGTCAAAATTCGACACGATTTCTTCTTGTACAATTTTTTTTAAATCAGAAAAATCAATGACCATACCATATTTAACATGGTTGGAATCTGTGATAGGTTTTCCGATTACCGTAACCGACAATTTATAACTGTGTCCGTGCACGTTTCGACATTTGCCATCATAGCCATACAAGGCATGACCGGTTTCGAAATTAAACTGTTTGGTTATTCTAATATTGCTCATGTGTTTTTGGTTATTTCTGTTTAAACTTAGACAAAGCATTTCGGGTAAAATCTGACAGCACCAACCGTCCTGATATTTTGGCTCGTTCGATGAGTAATTCGTCCCAATGTTCTGTTCCTTGCCACATCGCTTTTTTCATTTCTTGCAAAGCTTCCGGATTGTATGCCGACAACCTATCGCAAAAAGCATTGACAGCCTCATCCATCTCTGCTATGGACGAAAAAACTTGTGTAAAAAGTTTGTTTTCTTTTGCCCATTGTGCCGATTTCCATGTTTCGGCTTCGAGTGTCATTTCGCTCATTGCCGGAATTCCGATTTTTCTACTTACCGCTGGCTCGATAACAAATGGTCCGATACCGATTGCTAACTCTGACAGTTTCACAGATGCCGATTCGGTTGCAAAAACATAATCACAGGCCGATACCAAACCAACTCCGCCACCGACAGCTTTTCCTTGCACGCGACCAACGATGATTTTTGATGATTTTCGCATGGCATTAATCACATGGGCAAATCCACTAAAAAACTGTTCTCCATTTTGTTGATTATCTACTTCCAGCAGCTCATCGAAAGAAGCTCCTGCACAGAAAGCTCGTTCGCCTTCGCTTTGCAACACAATAAGCGTTACTTCATTGTTTTGGTCTAATTTGGAAATAGTATTGGATAATTCTGCCAACAAATTACTCGGAAATGAATTACTCGCTGGATGATAAAAATTCACGTAAGCTATTTTGTTTCTGATATGTAGTTGAACCTGTCCTTGCTCGCTCATAAAAATCAAAGTTTTCGGTAAAATTATTTCATTATTCAGTAATTATCAATCAAAACCGTTATTTTATTTTAAATTTGCACATTGATAATGCATTATCAACTCTATGAAAACACGATTATTACATTTATTTATATGCTGCATATCAGTTCATTATGCAGTTGCTCAGCAAGAAACCACTTTTGTTGAAGTGTCGCCTTTGTATATCCAAAACAGAACGGAAGAACCAAAAAATCCAGAACACGAATTTGGTTACAATTTTCACCTTTCTTCCGCCGGATTGCACAACAATTATTACCTGTGGGTAGATGACCAATGGTATGAAATCGTTAATTCTGATGAGATTTTTATAAAGGATATCGAAACACCTTTGCTTTTTGAAATTACAGATTTAGACAATACTAAGCTGAAAATCAAAGATTCACTCGATGTTGTTTATACTTATCCTATACTGGCTATTTCATCTAATTTTATTGAACAAGACACTTTTCTGTCTAAAAACCGGGAAGAATTAATAGCACAAACAAACGAGCTAATCAATAAATATGCACCTCAACAAATCGAAGATATTGTTTCGCAAGACACCATCGCTACGGTAACAGATTCGATAGTAACAAGTCCGGTGCTGGATGTGATTGACATTACCGAAACTACCATTAAAACGGTAAAACCTTTTGAGCCGGAAACAGTCAAAAAATCAGACGAAAATCCGCCTATTGAAGTACAAACAGGTGAAGAATTAAATATCGAAATCATCGACACAGAAGCTCCGAAACCGGAAAAGCCAGAAGAAAACCGTCCTAAAAACGCTTATGAACAAGCGATTGCAGATGGTTTTAACGGAACGGTAACTGAATGGATTGAATGGTCGATAAACGAGAAAAAAATCAATCCGTATGAAGAAGCTGTCAAAAATGGTTTTGAAGGAACGGAAGAAGAATGGAAACGCTCGCTTTGGGGCTCAAACGTGAGTCCGGAAATCGAAGAACGAGAAAAAACCACTTCTATCGTGATGAAATGGATGGAAGAATTGAATTCTGCCGATGGTTATTCTCCGTATGAACGTGCATTGAAAAATGGTTTTTACGGTACTTTTACAGAATGGGTAGAATCTGTCATAGGTACGGAAGGCGAAAAAGCTTATGAAACCGACAAAGAAAACGGTTATACCGGTAGCTACAAAGAATGGATAGAGGAAAAACTCAATGCGTCAAACGAAGAAGTGATGCGAAAAGATCGATTGAGAAATACCAACTTTGTATTGGTTCCGAATGTACAAATAGACATTCCGGAATACACAGACGATGTTGCCGAATTTGACCTTTTTGATTATTACCAAAAATATTACGGAAGCTCAGTAATCAGTAGCTCTGGACAAACATCCGGAATAGAGATTAAACCCACCGATTTGGAATATCAAATTACTTGGTATGACGCCGAAGCCATCAAAATTATCGGGCTGACAACCGAAGGAATCATCAAATACCAATGCGTTTCCGGAGATGCAAAAACATCGGTTAATATCAGATATATCATAAAAAACTTGTAACAAAAACACCTGTTTATACACTCATTAATAAATATAAATATCGAAATTATGAAATTCAAAATTACTTTAGCCTTGCTATTAGGCACATTCACAGCAACCTATGCTCAGGTTGAAGAAACATCTACAGAAGAAACTATAACTGTTGTTGAAGAAAAAACTGAAGACACTTCCGAAAAAGTCGAAGTAGTACCTGTAACTGAGGAGTCTGATGATTATGAATATGATTTTTCGTTTTTTGAACCTACCGAACTAGACACCGTTGTTAAATACCGTACACAACCGATTCTTTTCTTTGCAGGCGGATTTGGCAATGTTTCTGATGATGGTGCTTTTGCCAATTCCGATTTTGGCTATTTGCGTTCAAGCTTTGCAGAATGGGGATTAGCTTTCAGACGACCTTTCAATGAAAACAACAATCTGTTGGGGCTTCGTTACGGAATTTCTTTTAGCTACAATTCGATTACGCCAACCCAAAACAACATTTTGGTTGATAATGGCAATGGAGAAACCATCTTGGCAGATTCGGGTATCGACGATATGAAAAGAGGTCAAACCTATTTCAGAAATTCGTATATCAACATTCCCATCTCTTTAGATTTTGATTTTAGTACCAAAACATACAATCACGCCAACCGCAGATTTAGAAAAAATCCGGGACTTAATTTTGGTATCGGAGGTTATGTTGGATATAATATCAACTCCAAACAATTTATCCGTTACAAAGAAGATGGCTACAAATACAGCATCAAAGAGCATGGCAAATGGAATGTAAACGATTTCAACTACGGTGTAATGGCTTATGCAGGTTACTCTTTTATTAAACTTTATGCCAAATATGATTTGCAACCGGTTTTCAAAAACAACGCCACCGACCAAAAATATTGGAGCTTAGGCTTGATGATTGAGTTGAGATAATGACAAAATTCATATAGAGAACCGTCCAGAAGGGCGGTTTTTTTGTTTTCAGTTGCAATGTAACACATACAAACCTTGCAAATTTCTTCTTGTATCCAATATTCGCTAATTGACACATTATCTCATTTAAGAATTCCATTTTTCTCTATCTTTGCAATATGATTTCCAAGAATACTATTGATGCTATTTTCGAGACCACTCGCGTAGAAGAGGTCATTGGCGACTTTGTTTCATTAAAAAAATCGGGGAGCAATTACAAAGGGTTGAGTCCGTTTAGTAATGAAAAAACGCCGTCGTTTATGGTATCGCCTGCCAAACAAATCTGGAAAGATTTTAGTTCGGGCAAAGGCGGAAATGCGATTTCATTTTTGATGGAACACGAGCACTTTTCCTATCCGGAAGCATTGCGTTATCTCGCCAAAAAATACAATATCGAAATAGAAGAAACCGAGCAAACCGATGAAGACAAACAGCTCATCAACGAAAAAGAAAGCTTGTTTCTCGTGTCTGAATTTGCCAAAAAATATTTCGAGCAAACCCTTTGGCAAACCGACGAAGGTCAAGCCATTGGACTGAGCTATTTCAAAGAAAGAGGTTTTAGTAAAAACACTATCGAAAAATTTGGTTTGGGTTATTCTCCCGACCGTTGGGACGCCTTTACTGCAGAAGCTCTCAGCAAAGGCTACAACCTTGATTATCTCGACAAAACCGGTTTGACTATCGTTAAAGACGATAAAAAATTTGACCGATTCAAAGGTCGGGTAATGTTTCCGATTCAAAGTTTGTCGGGACGTGTGCTTGGTTTTGGCGGACGCATTTTGGGCAACGACAAAAAAATGGCGAAATACCTCAATTCGCCCGAAAGTGATATTTACCACAAAAGCAAAATCCTTTACGGAATTTATCACGCCAAACAAGCCATTGCCAAAGAAGATAGCTGTATTCTCGTTGAAGGTTATACCGATGTTATCCAAATGCATCAAGCCGGCATTGAAAACGTGGTTGCCTCGTCTGGAACGGCATTGACCTCTGACCAAATCCGATTAATTCAACGATTGACGCAAAACGTTACCGTACTATTCGACGGCGATGCAGCCGGAATGCGAGCGTCGTTGCGCGGTATCGACCTTATTCTCGAAACTGGCATGAATGTTCGCGTGTGTGCTTTGCCCGAAGGCGAAGACCCCGACAGCCTTGCGAGAAAATTACCTGTGAACGAACTTCGGGATTTTTTGCAAAACGAAGCGGTGGATTTTATTCGTTTCAAAGCCAATTTGTTGATGCAAGAAACGAAAAACGACCCGATTGAAAAGGCGAATGTCATCCGTGACATGGTTGGTAGTATTGCCAAAATCCCAGACCGTATTCAGCAAGAAATCTATGTGCAGGAATGTGCCCGAATTATGGATATTTCAGAAGAAGTATTGTTCAGCACGTTGGCACAAATCGGTAAAAAACAACTGCAAGAAGCCAGCAAAAGACATCAGCAACAAAAACAGATGGAGGTAGTCAAATCTGCTGAACCTTCTGCCACCAAAAAGCCGCAAGTCAATATTAAGGAATTGCAGGAAAGAGAAATCATCAAAATTTTGTTGCTCTATGGTAATTATGAAGAATATTTTGAAGAAATGATGATGCTTGGAGATAAAGAAAACCAAGTGATTGAAGAGTTTAATCAACAGGTAAAACGAAAAGTCATTGAACAAATTTATTTAAGCCTTCAACAAGATGAAATAGAGTTTTCTAACGAAATGTTCAGAGATATTTACCATCACATCATCTCTTTTTATCAACAAAACAATCATTGGAGTTTGGAGGCCTACCTGCCCACCTTGTCGCCAGAAATGTCGGCGGTAATCACGTCGATTGTGATGGACGACGAAAAATACCAACTCGGTAACTGGGAGGAAAAAAATATTTTTGTCAAATCCAAAACCGACACGCTATCACAACTCGTAACAGAAAACATTTATACGCTGAGATGGTGTTTGATTAATGATTATATCAATCAACAAAAAAATGACTTAATCCAGAAAAACCCTGAAGATTCTAAAGAGATTCTAAGCGACATCATCAGATATACCCAGCTTATCAAAGCCATTGCCAACAAACTCGGAAGGGTATTATCTAGGTTTTGATAGTGCACTCTCCATGACAAAGAAATAAAAGTTTTTGATAATCTCAGATATGACATAATAATTATCGAAAAAAATCCATTCATCAACCCAAACACCCGATTGTTTGGTTATATTACCTATCCAATGGGTTAAACTACCCAACGGTTTGGTTAAAACAGTCCGTCAGATGGTTAAATGAATGATAGAGATAGGTAATTTAATGTTCCGTTTGGGTTGTGTAACCCAAAAACAAGGTCGTATAACCCAAAAAACGAACTAAACTACCCTAATTTCGGGTTAAAACACCCAAAATTCGGACTAATTCAACCTCAGCAGACAGCTAAAATACCCCGTCATATCATTAATTTTAATGATACAGACCATTCTGAGACCTAAAATTTGAGGTTTGAAACCTAAACAGTCAAAAGTTGTAACGGAGTGAACAAATAACGTTGTTACTTCGTCACTCGTTTACTCTGTTACAGCGTTACCTCGTTACAGCCGAAATCCCTCCGGTATCTCACAAACGGGAATCGGATTCATTTTGTGCTGGTTAATCCGGTTTAGTCTTTTGTAAATGGTAAAAACTTCTAAATCCCTACCCGTGAAATCCGTTTCGGTTTTTCCGGCTTCCTCAGCGAGCATGGCTTTTTCTAATTCGTCATAATTGGCTCCGAGCTGGTCTTCGTCTGTTCGGTCATCGCCAAATAATCCGTCGGTAGGCTCAGCGTTTAGTATGCTTTCCGGCACTTTGAGATAAGCCGCCAAAGTTCTTACTTCCGATTTCATCAAATCGGCAATCGGGCTGACATCTACTCC
>DATGOD010000189.1:0-4754 GCA_035306305.1 Flavobacterium sp. | reverse complement strand
TTCAATAATTGCATTCACAAGGAAGAACCTGGTTGTGCCGTGAAAGAAGCCTTAGACAATGATGAGGTTTTCTGGTCGAGATACCATAGTTATCTGCAAATTCTCGAAGGCGACGACGATAATTACCGAACCGATATTTATACCAATGAACGGAAATAGCTGGATATGAGGGTAGTAATTCAAAGAGTAACATCGGCATCGGTAACCATTGACGGAATAAAAAAATCTGAGATTTCACAAGGGCTGCTGATACTATTGGGAATAGAAAACAACGATACTGAGGAAGACATCAGCTGGTTGTGTAAAAAAATTGTAAGCCTGCGGATTTTCAACGATGAAAATAACGTGATGAATTGCTCGGTCAAAGACGTGAATGGCGATATGTTAGTCGTCAGCCAGTTTACTTTGCACGCATCGACCAAAAAAGGCAACCGTCCGTCGTATATCCGGGCGGCAAAGCCTGACACAGCAATTCCGATTTATGAAAAATTTGTTCAGTTATTAGAAACAGAATCAGGAAAAAGCATTCAAACCGGCGAATTTGGTGCGGATATGAAAGTGGCTTTGCTCAACGATGGTCCTGTTACAGTTTTGATAGATACGAAAAACAAGGAATAAGAAATATGAAAAAACTATTACTTCTTTTAACCATAGCGTTATATAACCTCAACGGCTTCTCTCAAAAAAATATTGACCTAAATGTTAAAGATTTAGACTCTAAACTGATTGATAACACCAGCTCATATATTACGATAGATAAGACGGAAGCGGTTGAAATCAAAAGTCAAACTGTTTTGACATATGAGGCTAATCATACTTACTTGATAAGAAATAAGAAAGACTTAGATCGCATGGATTTGAGTGCTTTTTACGACAATATTGTCAAAATCAAACACATACAATTAAGAATTTATGACCAAAACGGAAAATTAAGAAAAACCGTTAAAGACAAAGACTTTAATGACAAAACTTTGCATGACGGTTTTTCTATTTATTCAGATAATCGTTTAAAATATTATCAGGTCAAAGATTTGGATTTTCCCTATTTCATCCAGTTTGAATATAAGACTGAGCAGAAGAATACTTTATCCATACCAACCTATAGCCCATGTTCTTCTTCTAATGAACTGGTATTAAACAGCAGTTTTTCGTTGAAATACCCTGAAAATTTTTCTGTTAGGGCTCATGAAATCAATCTGGAAAAATTCCAAATCAACAAGAGCCAATCTTTGGGTGAATACAAGTATAGTGCTTCCAACCTGACTTTACCAGAATATGAACCATATAACTATTTCTATCAAGAATCGTTACCTGTTGTTCGGTTTTCTAATGACAAATTTGCTTTAGATAATGTAAAGGGCATAGCAAATGACTGGAATGATTTTGCAAAATGGTACTACACCAATCTATTAGATCCGGTAAATAGTCTCCCTCCCGAAGCTGTAAAAGAAATTCAAGAATTAACCAAAAATACTGATTCTAAACTTGAAAAAGCAAAGATTGTATATCAATATGTTCAAAATAACACCCGCTATGTATCAGTGCAAATCGGTTTGGGCGGTTGGAAGCCTATTCCGGCAAAAAAAGTATATGAATCAAAATACGGTGATTGCAAAGGGCTTGTCAACTATACACAGGCTCTACTACAAGCTGTTGGGGTTCCTTCATTTTATACGGTTATTTATGCCTCTGAAAATATCAGAAATATCAATAAAGATATCATTACATTACAAGGAAATCACGTGATACTAACTTTGCCGACAGATGATGGGACATATCTTTTGGAATGTACAAATCCGGATATAGCTTTTGGTAATATCGGCAATCAGTTGACCAATCGAAATGCTTTTGTGATTGAAGAAGACAAAGGATATTTTATCAACACCAATGATTATTTTAAGAAGGACAATAGTTTAGAAAT
This sequence comes from Flavobacterium sp., assembly GCA_035306305.1. Classification (GTDB taxonomy): domain Bacteria; phylum Bacteroidota; class Bacteroidia; order Flavobacteriales; family Flavobacteriaceae; genus Flavobacterium. Next base: position 2,833 of record DATGOD010000189.1, on the reverse strand, counting down.
GAAATTCGATGTCAAATTTGATGCTGAAAACAACAAAATGACAACAAAAATAGCTATCGAGAATTCAGGTTATTTTTATAATCAGTCTTATCATTTGCATAAATTAAACGACAGAGAAAAGGAAAAATATGTGAAAAATCTTTTCTCAAAATTAAATAATGTATCTATAAAAAGTAGTAATTTGACTGAAAGTGATTTAATCTATACAGAAAACTATAAAATTACATCCAACAGCCCAATGAAAATCGCAGGCAGAGATTTGTTACTGACGCTCAACCCATTTTACGATTATATGTCTGTTCCTCAAAAAGTTGAAGACAGAAAGTCGGATTTTTCTGTATTAACACCCAAAAAATATACCTTTGATATCAACTATGAACTACCCGACGAGTTAGCAATCGATTATGCACCAAATGACATTTCTTTGCAAACCGATTTTGGTAATTTCACACTTACTGTCATGGTAAAAGATCGGCAGATTCATATATCCCAAAAACTCGAATTATATGCAGGTAACTTTCGTGCCGAGCAGTATGACGCTTACCGAAAGTTCATCACAGATATTTTACTAACCAACGATTATAAATTCATTTTAAAAAACAGTTTGTAATTATGAAATTTTTAATTTTATCTTTTTTCAGCTTATTATCGACCGTTTCTTTTTCTCAAAAATATACCGTTAAGAATATTAATCCCAAAAGTTTTGATATAGCAAGATACGGTAACGACACCATTTACGATGCAATCATAGAACACAATATTGGCAATAGCTATTTTTCCTTTTCCGGCTCAGGAAATCTGATTGTTATTCATGAGGTAAAAAAAAGAATTCATATTCTGAAAAAAGACGGTTATCATTATGGAGATATAACTATTCCTTTATATAAAAAAGACCGTTCAAATAGTGAAAATCTTAAAATAAAAGATGCTTATACATATAATTTGGTTGACGGAAAAGTCGTCAGAACAAAGTTTAACGAAAAAGAAACCTATGAGGATAAATATATCGGGAATACCTGGTATGTTAGTTTTTCTATGCCAGATGTGAAAGAAGGGAGTATTATTGAATACACGACAGAAGTTACTTCACCATTTTATTCTGATATTCCGGAGTGGTATTTCCAGCAGGAAATCCCGGTAAAATATAGTGAATACCAAATTGTTATTCCTAAGAGAATAATATTTCTTAATTATACTAAAGGAAATATTAGTTTGAAACAATCAGTTATTGACGGTGGGTATATATATAGTGCACAAAACATTCCTGCAATGGTCAATGAAGGGCATATTGACAACATCAACAACTACAAATCATCTGTTGTTTACCTCTACAACGGTTTTAGAAAAAGAAATGGTAAAGCAATGACATATTCGGGTGATTGGCCTGAAGTGATTAAAACTATTCATGAGCACAACAGACTAGGCGGACAATTGACTGACATTGATTTTTGCAAAGATAAAGCCAATGAACTGACTAAAGATATAAACTCTACCAAAGACAAAATAGAGACAATATTAAGCTATGTTCAGCAAAATTACTACTGGAATAACACCTACTCTTTAGGTAGCAATCAAGCCCTGAAAGATGTATATACCAGCAGACGAGGAAACTCTGCTGATATAAACCTATTGCTCATTGCATTTCTGAGAAATGTTGGCGTTATGGCCTATCCGGTTGTTTTATCTACCATCAACCACGGAGCAGTATATGTACCTCATGTAGATGCCTTTAATCAATTGATAGTTGGTGTTCAAATGGGTAGTCAAACTCATTTACTGGATGCAACAAACAAATATTCCGAAATTGATATCATTCCTCTTCAAAATCTGAACCGAACAGGTAGAATTGTAATAAACGAAAATAAATCAACGGATTTATCATTAGAACCTAACAAGCTATCTAAATCTCAAATCAATGCTTATCTTAGTTTTGTTGAAGGCAACAATAGCTTAAAAGGTATTGTTAGAGAAAATTCAACACACTATCAAGCCTATAGAGGGAGAAATTATTATGATGAACAAACGGATGAAGACATTAAAAAACTACTAGAAAACCATTACCTGATAGATATAGACTCTTTAAAAATAGAAAATCGCAATACAAAGAATACTCCTCTCAAAGAATTTTATAGCTTTACACGTGAGAAAAGCTATGATTTTATTGGAGATAAAATCTACCTTTCTCCCACATTTATGTATGGGATTAAAGAATCGCCTTTCAAACAAAAAGAAAGACATTATCCAATCTTTTTTCACTATCCGTCAGAAGATGTTTATAACATCACCTATGAAATTCCTGAAGGTTATGAAGTAGAATATATTCCTGAATCTAAAGTCTTAAAGCTCTCCGACAATTCATTAGAGTTCAGCTGGAAAATCACCTACGACGACCAGAGAATCAGAATATCTATCACAAACCGATTCAGTCAAAGATTTATTGATTCATCAAATTATCAAGCTATCAAAGCAATTTATGAAGATTACCTGAAATTTAATAATGAGAAAATTGTATTGAAAAAGATATAGACTATGCTCAAAAAACTTACAATATACATCATTGTTTTTCTGATAATGACGCTTTTGCTCAGTTATGACGAAATTTTGTGTGCATGGAGCGGCGACAACACATGCGTGGTTAATTTAATCGCAAAATTTGTTATCTTTATGCTTATGATGTTTTTACTTGATAAATTTATTTTATATAAAAAGAAAAACCATGAAAGATAAAATTTCCCATTTCATCGCAGCTTTTATCGTATTAGGCATATCTATGATGGCGATTACCTATATGTTTTATGGAAAAATTGACTGGATTATGACTATCTCTTTTGCC
>DATGOD010000188.1:0-2177 GCA_035306305.1 Flavobacterium sp. | reverse complement strand
CTGTTGGAAATCACTTCCGATGATAATAAAACTACCCTAAACGCACGTATTATTTATCCGAAAGATTTTGATACCAACAAAAAATATCCGGTGTTGGTATATGTGTATGGTGGTCCTCATGCCCAATTGGTAACCAACTCATGGCTGGGTGGAGCTTCGTTGTTTGATTATTATATGGCACAACAAGGTTTTGTAGTGTTCACGCTTGACAATAGAGGAAGTGCCAACCGCGGACGTGATTTTGAACAGGTTATCCATCGTCAGTTAGGGCAAAATGAGATGAAAGACCAGATGAAAGGAATTGATTATTTAAAGTCTTTACCTTTTGTAGATGCTAACAAAATCGGTGTTTCAGGTTGGTCGTTTGGCGGATTTATGACCACTTCTTTGTTATTGAATTATCCGGAAACCTTTAAAGTAGGCGTAGCCGGAGGTCCTGTTATTGACTGGAAATGGTACGAAATCATGTATGGCGAACGCTATATGGATACGCCGCAGGAAAATCCGGAAGGTTACGAGCTGACTTCAACATTGAACAAGGTGGACCAACTGCAAGGTAGATTGTTGATTATTCATGGAGCACAAGACCCAGTGGTGGTGCAACAGCACAGTATGGAGTTTATCGAAGCTTGTATCAAAGCCGGCAAGCAGGTTGATTACTTTTTGTATCCGACGCACGAACACAATGTAATGGGAATGGACAGGATACATCTCAATGCGAAAATTGCTGATTATTATATGACGCATTTGAAATAATGAATAACAAAATTCGGTTGAATTTTCAATCGGATTTTTTGTATGTTTGAGTAAGACAATGTTTAACTAAACATTCACGTTGTATTAGAAAATATAAAGATTATGAAACGACTTTTTTTACTTAGCTTACTTTTTGCAAACATTTCGGTTGTTTTTGCACAAGAAATAACTATTGAAGCAGATATGACTGAAACAAAATTTGAAAGAACCTTAAAAATATTTGAAGGATACACTTATTATGATTTTGAATTCGTTACAGAAGAAGGCGTAACATTGGATATTGAAATTATTGAAAAAGAATTTGTTAATGGGAAATTAGAAAAAGAAAAAGTTTATTTCGATTCCAAAAATATGCCTACGGCGTTGAAAAGTAATGCTGTTCCAGTAACAATTTTAGCAAAAAGTATATCTGACGATACGTACAAAATGCTTTATCGATTTTATAATGCACAAACTATATCACGTTTATTTGATTTAAACCGTGAAGATATGTATGATTTTAAAATTTTTGTTGGTATGGGAGGAAAGTACACATTTGACAAAACCTATTTGTTTTCTGCAATAGTAAAACCGATAAAAATATCAGAAAACACTTATCGAGATTGTGATTTTTCCTTAGAAATGGATAAATATGACCAATGGTATGAAATATTTGGCATAGACCGTTATTTTGTTTACGAAATTAAATTTTATAAAGGATAGTTATAATTGATTGAGCGTTCCAAAAAACTCTCTCCACCAACACTTATTTTCTGCCACATAGTTAGTACCTTTGTACCATAAAAACAGTTTGAGTTATGATGAATATTCCAGATTCGGTAAACCCAAGAGTGGTGATTATCGGAGGAGGTTTTGGAGGGCTTTCTCTTTTTAATCAGTTGAAAAACAAAGCTTTTCAAGTCGTTCTGATAGACAAACACAATTATCATAACTTCCAACCATTGATGTATCAGGTGGCAACCAGCGGATTGGAGGCGAGTTCCATTACCTATCCTATCCGCAAAGTGATGCAGGACAGGAAAGAGGCTTACTTCCGAATGGCAATGGTGGAAAAAATTGATACTGAAAACAAAAAAGTAGTTACCGATGTAGGGACAATCTATTATGACTATGTGGTTATTGCTACCGGTTCCGAGAATAATTTCTTCGGAAATGCTGAAGTCGAAAAAAACAGTTTGGTCATGAAAAGCATTCCTCAGGCACTCAAAGTACGGAGTATATTACTGGAAAGTTTTGAATTGGCTTTGCAAACCAATGATGTCGAAAAACAGAAAACGCTGTTAAACTTCGTTATTGTAGGAGGAGGACCGACAGGTGTGGAGCTGGCAGGAGCTTTGGCAGAAATGAAAAAAGCAGTTTTCCCGAAAGATTATCCTGATTTGGACGTGATAAATCTCATGCAGATTAACCTGATTCAGGGA
>DATGOD010000187.1:0-4532 GCA_035306305.1 Flavobacterium sp. | reverse complement strand
CAAGCACGATTCAAATATTTGTTCGTCCTTAATTCCTCCGGAGATTTTTTTTAGTAACCATAGTATCAATTATTTAATGTTAATATATACTAAGGTACAAAATCATCGCAGCGAAAGCTACCGGAGGTTTAGTTCAACAGGCGTTTGGCAAAAAAGCGGGTTCAGTGCTTAAATGAAGCTTTGTGCTTCGTATTAAATTCAGAGCTGGCAGACAGTTTAGTTCTTCGAAATCCGCTTCTTCGCCAAGCGCCAAAACGTTATAAGTAATAAATCTTATAAACTTCTTAACTTCTTAGACCATTCAGAATAAGGTATGATGTCTTTATCTTTCAATCCACTTTTTGAAGAAGATTTACTACTTTTAACATCAGATATAGATAATTTTTTCACTCTATCTTCCAACCACTCTACATACTCTTCGGTATAAAATGAATTACCCATACCATCTTCAACAATAGTCCTTAATCCTGTTTCCTTTTTAAATTCATCTCTTAAATCCATGTCCTATATTTAATTTTGTTTATTTAATTTTGTTCGTGAAAAAACTATCCATATCTGAGTACCGTTATCGGTAATGGCATTTGAACGCTCCGACAAAAAATCAAGCGACTGACAAAAAAACGAAAATTTGCCAACGCTTCGCAAAAATTAAAAGAGGTGCAAGCCACCGCACAAATCCAACGCTATTGCACCACATTTAATTTTGCCCAACCGCACCCATATTCTGAAAAATCAATTTGAAAACTTGCAGAACTAAAATAATTGGCTAAATTTGTCATCAATTGACAAGTTTTAATTTGCAAGTATATGAAAGCAACATTTGGAGAATACATAAAACAATTAAGGACAGACAATGGTTTGACTTTAACCCAACTTGCATTCCAGCTTGACCTTGACTCTGCAAATCTCAGCAAAATAGAAAACGGAAAAAGAGAATTTGACGAAAAACGATTAGAAAAATTGGCAAATGCTTTTAAACTCGACTTTGAAAAACTGAAAACTGAATATTTTGCCGACCAGTTCGCAAAGAAAATGTATCAATATAATTGCTCCCCCGAAACACTAATTGTAGCAGAAGAAAAGGTCAATTATTTAAAAAATGTAAACGTAAAACAAGGGAAAATAAAATTTGAAGATGAAAAATAAACCAACGGTAATAGACTTGTTTTGCGGTTGCGGTGGACTTTCTTATGGGTTCATTGAAGCAGGCTATGACGTACTTTTGGGAATTGACCATTGGAAAGATGCGATTGTAACTTTTGAAAATACACATAAAAATGCAAAAGGAATTGTTGCCGATTTATTTAGTGTAACGCCTAAAGAAATAAGTAAAAAAACGGAAATAAAAAATGTTGATGTAATCATTGGTGGTCCGCCTTGTCAAGGTTTTTCCATTGCAGGAAAACGAATAATTGATGATGAGCGTAATCAGCTTTATAAGTCGTTTGTAAGTTTTGTGAAATTCTATCAACCCAAAGTTTTTCTAATGGAAAATGTACCTAACATTGTTTCAATGGGAAAAGGCGTTGTGAAAGATAGTATCATAGAAGATTTTGAAAAACTTGGTTATACTGTCGTTTATAAAGTTTTATTAGCTTCTGAATATGGTGTTCCACAAAACAGAAGACGAGCATTTTTTGTTGGTACAAAAAACAATAAAGAATTTGTTTTTCCCGAACCAACAACTAAAAATCCAATAAATGCAAAAGACGCAATTTCGGATTTACCCGAAAAGTCTTTGGCAGACGGAACAAAATACAAAACCGAACCCAAATCTGAATACCAAAAAATAATCAGAGGAAAGTCAGACTATGTTTACAATCACGAAATTACAAACCACAGCGAACAAACGACAAGTATTATTTCGTTAGTTCCAGACGGTGGAAATTACAAAGATTTGCCCGAAGAATTGCGAAAAACAAGAAACGTAAATATTGCGTGGACGAGATTAAACAGTAAAAAACCGAGCTTCACGATTGATACAGGACACAGACATCATTTTCATTATAAATACAACCGTGTGCCAACCGTCAGAGAAAGTGCGAGAATACAATCTTTCCCCGATACGTTTATTTTTTTAGGAAGTAAAACAAGCCAGTATAAACAAGTTGGTAATGCTGTCCCGCCAATTTTGACAAAGGTATTAGCAAAAGAAATTAAGAAATATCTATGAGTGAAATAAAAACATACAGAATACCAGACGAATATTTTTTTCGTTTGCACCACGTCAGACCACGTTTTAAAAATGATGTGGAGGAAGTTTTGTTGTATGTAGCAACTTCTATTTCTGAAATGGCTGTTTTGCCTAATAATGACTTCAAAAACGAACTGAACAGAGTTTTATTTGGGTTCAAAAAAAATGCAACTTCTACTCAAAAAACAATTGATAATTGGCGAACTGAAATTTCGGCATTGTTTGGGTTTATTCAAGAAACGGAACAACATCTTTATCCAAGTGTTACAGCAAAAAGATTGGCAAACAATCAATATTTAGATGAATTTTTCAATTACTTTCTGTTCTCATTTCAATATCCAGGCGGACATATCAAATCTCAAAATGTAATCAAGCAAATTGAAGCAGGGATAAGATTCAAACCTTGTCAATTTATTCTCAATTTGCTAATTGAGGGCGAAAAACTTTTAGGAAAACCTTTTAGTGTAACAGCAGAAGAATTAACACAATGTGCTTATTTTGATTTGCGTGTTACAACAGGAAAAAGACAAGCAAAAGAAGTCGCAAAACTTATTCTACAAAACAGAAAAGAAAAAGTCGAATATGAATACGATTACGAAGCATTAAGAAACGAACGTACAGGCGAATTTCCATCAAAAGGCGACACTAATCGTTATGCAGGCGACATTTTGGATTATATGGTTTTAGCCAACCTTTTGCAACACAAAGGAACAGGTTACTATTACTATTTGAATGACGAAAATAAAGAAGCAATCAATTATCACTTATTAAATGATGTGTGGTTTGATGAATACGACAAATTCTACAATACAGAAGTAATTACAAATCCAGAAATTGGGGCTTTAGAAGAAGTTTGGTTTGACTTTGTAAACAGCTTTGACAATATCGAAGCATTTGCACCACATTTAGAAGAACGAGAAGCAGAAAACATATCTGCACTTATTCAAGAGTATTACTCACGAATGAGAGATGATAGAAAAGTTCCTACAAAAATATTTGGCGATTATGGAGAAACATTGGTTTTAGCACACGAATATTTAAGAACAAAAGAGGGGTCAAACCGTCAGCATTTAATCAATAAAATTCCAACACCGCTTGGAGTTGGTTACGATTTACAAAGTATCGAAATAGAAAAAAACAAACGATACATTGAAGTAAAAACCACCAAATCGAGAAAGGCAATTAACAATAATCGCTTCAAACTTACACCTAACGAATGGGACACAGCAGAAACGTTGGGAGATAGATATTTTGTGTATTATTTGGTAATTAACGACGAGGGCAAAAACATCTTCGTTATTCAAAATCCCGTAAAAGAATTCAATTCAGGTAATCTGAAAATTGATAAAAATTTAGTTGTTGAATTTTCTAAAACATCAGGACAATGGCACAGACTTTTGGAGATAACAAATTAAAGGTTGCTTCGCTTTTCTGCGGTTGCGGAGGAATGGATTTAGGCATTCAAGGAGATTTTAATTTCCTTGACAAACATTATGCTGAATTGCCTTTTGAAGTTGTTTACGCAGTTGATAATGATGCGTATGCAACAAAAATTTACAATGACAATTTTTCGCATAAATGCGAAACAAAAGACGTTCGAGACATTGTTCCGAGCGAAGTTCCCGACCACGATATTTTGTTGGGTGGTTTTCCTTGTCAATCATTTTCAATTAGTGCCCAAAATCCGCCAAGATTAGGATACAAAGATGATAGAGGAAAATTGTTTTTTGAAATGGTAAAAGTTTTGAAAGAAAAACAACCTCGCTTTTTCATCGGAGAAAATGTAAAAGGTTTGCTTTCAGCAAACAAAGGCAAAGCCTTTCCAATGATTGTAAAAGAGTTTGAAAAAGCAGGTTATCATATCCATTACAAACTTTTAAACGCTTCTGAGTTTGGCGTTCCACAAAAACGTGAGCGTGTATTTATTGTAGGCTTTAGAGATTTTGACGATTATTTTAATTTTAAGTTTCCGCAACCAAACACATTAAACGGTTCTAAAATTGTTTTGAAACAAGTCATTGACAAAAAAGCAGACAAAGACGAAAAATGGTTTTTCAGTCAGAGAGCTGTTGAAGGAATGTTACGTGTTCGAGAAAAAATGAATAAAGGAAGAGTTCAAGACTTAAACCAACCTTGCAACACAATTAGCTCACATTTAGCAAAAGTAAGTTTAAACGGAACTGACCCTGTTTTAATGGTAAATGAACGATACAGAAGATTTACACCAAGGGAAGCCGCAAATATTCAATCTTTTCCGACATCTTTTAAGTTAGAGAGTGTTTCCGACAATAGACAATATAGAGCAATCGGCAATGCCGTTCCGCCTGTTTTGATGTGG
>DATGOD010000186.1:0-29745 GCA_035306305.1 Flavobacterium sp. | reverse complement strand
TTCTGGTACGCCTGCAGCAAAAACAGCTGCTCCACAACCGCCAAAAACTAACCAAAATGTTCCGAAGAACTCTGCAAAATACTTTCTCATAATTCTTTTTTTAATGTTTAACTTCTCAAAATTAACTTTTTTTTTGGAATTACAAATTTTTGGTCAAAAAAAAATTGATAATTGTAAGGTGTTTGGTGTTTGATGCTGGAAGAAACCTACAGTTTTAGTTTCAAGTTTCTTTTGTTTCAAGTTCTGACTGCTAAAAGCTAATTGCTAAAGGCTAACAGCTAATTGCTAAAGGCTAAAAGCTAATTTAGTTTCAGATTGTGATAGCTAATGGCTTTTGGCTCTTGGCTAATTAGCCAATCACTAATAAAGCTAACCGAAAAATGCTTAAATTTGTGGTTTATTATCTTTTGAAGTTATGCAAAACTACTTAGAACAACTCAATGAAGCACAGCGAGCACCAGTACTGCACAAAGACGGTCCACTAATCGTTATTGCCGGAGCAGGGTCGGGTAAAACGCGGGTTTTGACCATGCGTATTGCTTATTTGATGCAACAAGGAGTAGATTCATTCAATATTTTAGCCCTAACTTTTACCAACAAGGCTGCACGCGAAATGAAAGAGCGTATTGCTAAAATTGTGGGAGCTTCGGAAGCTAAAAATTTGTGGATGGGAACCTTTCACTCGGTTTTTGCTCGAATTTTGCGAGCCGAGTCAGACAAATTGGGTTATCCGTCCAATTTCACTATTTACGACACCCAAGATAGTCAGCGTTTAATCGGTCAGATTATCAAAGAATTGCAATTGGACAAAGATGTGTACAAACCCAATCAGGTTTTACACCGCATATCGTCATACAAAAACAGCTTGATTACCGTTCGTGCATATTTCAATAATCCCGAATTGATGGAGGCCGACGCCATGGCAAAACGTCCAAGATTAGGACAAATTTACCAAGAATATGTGGACAGATGTTTCAAGGCCGGAGCGATGGATTTTGATGATTTATTACTCAAAACCAATGAATTGCTTACTCGTTTCCCTGAAGTTTTGATGAAATATCAAGACCGATTTAAATACATTTTGGTTGATGAGTATCAAGATACCAATCATTCGCAATATCTGATAATCAAAGCCTTGTCTGACCGATTTCAGAATATTTGTGTAGTGGGTGACGATGCCCAATCTATCTATGCTTTTCGCGGGGCAAATATCAATAATATTCTGAATTTCCAGAAAGATTATGAAGGCGTAAAAATGTATCGTCTCGAGCAAAATTATCGTTCAACCAAAAACATTGTAGAAGCTGCCAATAGTGTGATTGACAAAAACAAAACCAAGCTCGACAAGGTGGTTTGGACAGCTAACGACGAAGGAAATAAAATCAAAGTTCACCGTTCGATAACCGATGCAGAAGAAGGACGTTTTGTAGCCTCAACCATTTTTGAAGAAAAAATGCGAAATCAGTTGAACAATTCAGATTTTGCCATTCTATATCGCACCAATGCCCAATCGAGAGCGATGGAAGATGCGTTACGAAAAAAGGATATTCCGTATAAAATTTATGGTGGATTATCGTTTTATCAACGCAAAGAAATCAAAGATGTATTGGCCTATTTACGACTGGTTATCAACCCAAAAGACGAAGAAGCCTTGGTTCGGGTAATCAATTATCCGGCTCGTGGTATTGGTGCAACAACGTTAGAAAAACTCAATATTGCTGCCAATCATTACAAGCGTTCAATTTTTGAAGTTATCGAATATATTGACCGAATTGACTTAAAAATCAACGCCGGAACCAAAGGTAAATTGTCCGATTTCGTTACGATGATTAAGAATTTTCAAGTAATTAATGAAAATCACGATGCGTATTATCTGACCGATTATGTGGTAAAGAAAACCGGTTTAATCCAAGAGTTGAAAAAAGATGCCACGCCGGAAGGTGTAACCAAGTTAGAAAACATCGAAGAATTGCTCAATGGTATCAAAGATTTTACCGAAGGACAAAGAGAAGTGGACGGTGCCAGAGGGGCCTTGTCTGAATTTATGGAAGATGTCGCTTTGGCAACCGATTTGGATAATGACAAATCGGACGACGACCGCGTTTCACTCATGACTATTCACTTGGCGAAAGGATTAGAATTTCCACAGGTTTTCTGCGTGGGTATGGAGGAAGATTTGTTTCCGAGTGCCATGAGTATGAATTCCAGAAGCGAGTTGGAGGAGGAGCGAAGGTTGTTTTACGTTGCCTTGACTAGAGCCGAAAAACAAGCTTACTTGACCTATGCACAATCGCGTTATCGTTGGGGAAAGCTCATCGATTGTGAGCCTTCGCGATTTATCGAAGAAGTAGATGATAAATATTTAGAGTACCTGACTCCGCCTGATAATAATTACCGCTATACCGGCGGATTGAATCCGGATATTTTTGGCGAAGTGGATAAATCTAAATTCCGACTGAAAAAACCTGTGCCGGGAACACCGCCCGCTTATCGTGAAAACGAAGATAAAAACAAATATTCACACGATATCAGAAAACTGAGAAAGGTGAGCAGTGCTCCTTCAAATACCAATTCAAATATTGACACTAATTTATCTGAAGGTCAGTTGATTATGCATGAAAGATTTGGTAAAGGAAAAATACTAAAAATAGAAGGAGCAGGAGCTGATAAAAAGGCAGAAATCGATTTTGACACAACAGGCGTTAAAAAGTTATTATTGCGATTTGCTCGATTAAAAGTGATTGAATAAGTTTAATTTGTAAACAAAAATACCATGGCAGATTTTGTAAAAATATATCCAGAAAATCCCAATCAAAAGGAGATAGAAAAAGTGGTGAAAGTGCTCAAAAATGGGGGCTTGATTATCTATCCGACCGATACGGTTTATGGTTTGGGTTGCGATATTACCAACACCAAAGCACTCGAAAAGATTGCAAAAATCAAAGGAGTTAAATTGGAGAAAGCCAACTTTTCGTTTGTTTGCTCCGATTTGAGTAATCTGTCTGATTATGTAAAACAAATCGACACTGCAACTTTCAAAATCCTCAAAAGAGCTTTGCCCGGTCCGTACACGTTCATATTGCCCGGAAACAACAATTTACCTAAAGAATTTAAAAAGAAAAAAACCGTTGGTATTCGTGTGCCGGATAATAATATCGTTATTGAAATCGTAAGGAAATTAGGCAATCCAATCATTTCGACCTCTATCAAAGATGAAGACGAAATTTTGGAATATACCACCGACCCGGAATTGATTTATGAAAAATGGAATAATATCGTCGATTTGGTCATCGACGGCGGATATGGCGACAATGAAGCCTCGACCGTGATTGATTTGTCTAATTTTGAACCAGAAATCATCAGAGAAGGCAAGGGGAGTGTAGATGTGATTTGATGACGAATTTGGAAATCGAATAAGTCAAATATCGAAAATAAAAAAACTGTACCGCCTAAAAAAACAGATTTATAATTGCAAAAAAAGCTACCCAAAATTGGGTAGCTTTTTTTATCTATTTCGTTTATTTTAAGCTTTAGCTTGTTGCTCTTGCTTAGGTAATTCGGCTTTGATTAAGAAAGAAATGATTTCTTTGTTTACATTGTCCATAGTTGTTTTGAACAATTCAAAGGCTTCAAACTTGTAGATAAGCAATGGATCTTTTTGCTCGTGTACAGCCAATTGGACTGATTGTTTGAGCTCATCCATTTTTCTTAAATGCTTTTTCCAAGCTTCATCAATGATACTCAAAGAGATATTTTTCTCAAAATCATCAATCAATGTTTTACCTTCAGAGTTGTATGCTTTTTCTAAATTGGTAACTACATTAACCGCTTTGTTTCCGTCAGAAAAAGGTACAACCATACGCTCATAACCGTTGTTGCTTTCATATACATTTTTGATGACAACAAAAGCATTGGCAGCATTTTCATCTAATCGTTTTTGATAACTGCTGTAAACGAAATCGTATAATTTATAAATCAATTCTTTTTCTGATGTAGAGGCAAATTCTTCTTCGCTAAATGGTGGTTCTAAACCAAATATTTTGATGATATCAAACTCGAAGTTAGCGTAATCATTGCCTACTTTGTTTCCATTAACTAACGATTCGCAAACGTCAAAAATCATATTGGCAATGTCCACTTTTAGTCTATCTCCGTGCAGTGCGTGGCGACGTCTTTTATAGATGATTTCTCTTTGTGCATTCATGATATCGTCGTATTCCAACAACCTTTTACGCACACCAAAGTTATTTTCTTCCACGCGTTTTTGAGCTCTTTCAATAGATTTGGTCATCCATCTATGTTGGATTACTTCACCTTCTTTCAAGCCAAGAGAGTCCATTACTTTTGCCATACGCTCTGAACCGAATTTTCGCATCAAATCATCTTCAATAGACACATAGAATTGTGAGCTACCCACATCACCTTGACGACCAGCACGACCTCTTAACTGTCTGTCCACACGACGAGAATCGTGTCTTTCTGTACCGATGATTGCCAAACCTCCAGCAGTTTTTACTTCGTCAGTCAATTTAATATCTGTACCACGACCAGCCATATTGGTTGCAATGGTTACTGCACCAGGTTGTCCGGCAGATTCTACGATTTCTGCTTCTTGTTTATGTTTTTTCGCATTCAGAATATTGTGTTTGATGCCTCGCATTTTCAACATACGACTAAGTAATTCTGAATTTTCAACCGATGTTGTACCGATAAGTACAGGGCGTCCGGCTTGAGATAATTCTACTACTTCATCAATAACTGCGTTGAATTTTTCGCGAATAGAACGATAAATTTTATCATCACGGTCATCACGAGCAATTGGTTTGTTGGTAGGGATTTCTACCACGTCCAATTTGTATATTTCCCACAATTCGCCAGCTTCGGTAATAGCAGTACCTGTCATACCAGATAGTTTGCTATACATTCTGAAATAGTTTTGCAGTGTAACGGTTGCGAATGTTTGTGTGGCCGCCTCGATTTTTACATTTTCTTTGGCTTCAATCGCTTGGTGTAGTCCGTCGGAATATCTTCGTCCGTCCATGATACGACCGGTTTGCTCATCTACAATCATTACTTTGTTGTCCACTACCACATATTCGGTGTCTTTTTCAAATAGGGCATAGGCTTTTAATAATTGTGTTAGCGTGTGGATTCTTTCAGATTTTACGCCAAAATCTCTGTATAGTTCTGATTTTTTTTCGGTAATTTCATCATGAGACAATCCGCTTTTTTCGATGCGAGCGATTTCTGTTCCGATATCGGGCATGATAAAGAAATTGTCGTCCATTCCTTTGGATAGGTAATGAATTCCGTTATCGGTCAATTCTACCTGATTGTTTTTTTCATTAATCACAAAATACAATGCTTCATCTACTTTTGGCATTTCGCGATTGTTGTCTTGCATGAAGTGATTTTCTGTTTTTTGCAACAATTGTTTGACACCTTCTTCAGATAAGAATTTGATTAATGCTTTATTTTTTGGCAATGCACGATATGCTCTCAAAAGATTAAAACCAGCTTGTTTGTTGTTGCCTTCTTTCATTAGACGTTTGGCTTCGGTCAAAAATCCGGTGGCTAACTTTCGTTGAAGAGCGACTAAGTTTTCTACTTTTGGTTTTAATTCTACGAACTCGTGTTCATCGCCTTTTGGTACAGGTCCAGAAATAATTAATGGTGTTCTTGCATCATCAATCAATACAGAATCGACCTCATCGACAATAGCGTAATTGTGTTTTCTCTGCACCAATTCTTCTGGAGTGTGTACCATATTATCACGCAGGTAATCAAAACCAAATTCGTTATTGGTTCCGTAAGTAATATCTGCCTGATAAGCTTTTCTACGTTGAGGAGAATTCGGTTGGTGATTGTCGATACAATCTACGGTCATACCGTGAAATTCAAAGATTGGTGCTTTCCAGGTGCAGTCACGTTTTGCTAAGTAGTCATTAACTGTTACCAAGTGTACGCCGTTGCCAGTTAGTGCATTGAGATATAAAGGCAAAGTTGAAACGAGCGTTTTTCCTTCACCGGTTTGCATTTCGGCAACTTTTCCTTGATGTAATACAATACCGCCAATCATCTGTACATCGTAGTGTATCATGGACCAAGTGAGTTCTTTTCCGGCAACTTGCCATCTGTTTAACCAAGTTGCTTGTTGGCCATTGACAGAAACATACGGTTTTTGTTGAGCAAATTCTTGGTCTCTCTCGGTAGCAGTAACGGTTATTTCACTATTGGTAGAGAATCTTCTTGCTGTTTCTTTCACTACTGCAAAAGCTTCTGGTAAAATATCGTTCAATACTTTTTCTGTAGTGGTGTAAGCTTCTTTTTCTAAATTATCGATAGCAGAATAGATTTCTTCTCGTGCATCAATATCTACAATCGCCTCCAATTCTGTTCTGTAAGAAGCTATTTTCTCGTCTTGTGGTGCTCTTGCTTCTTTAATTTTTTGTTTGAATTCGATTGTTTTTCCACGTAATTCGTCGTGGCTTAATGTTTCATAAGATTGTTGGAGTTGGTTAATTTTCTCTACAATCGGACGAATTGCTTTGATGTCCTTTTGTGATTTATCTCCAACAAATACTTTTAATATGTTATTTATGACACTCATAAATAGGTTTGTTGTTAATTAATACTCAGTTATTTATAATAAAAAAAAGTCTCTCTTTTTACATGAGACTTTTTAGTTTACGCTTAATATTCGTCTTCATTCCAGAGGTAATCCTCTTCAGAAGGGTAGTCTGGCCAAATTTCTTCCATAGACTCATAAGAATCTCCTTCATCTTCGATAGACTGCAAGTTTTCTACCACTTCTAGCGGGGCACCTGTTCTGATAGCATAGTCAATAAGTTCATCTTTGGTCGCTGGCCAAGGAGCGTCGCTCAGGTATGATGCTAATTCTAATGTCCAATACATAGTTTCTGATTACTTTTAATTTGTTGCAAAAATAAATTTAATCTGCTAAAATCCAAGCGTTAGAATCAAAAATAGATGAGGATTAACGAAATTTTAAATCTTCTCAGGTATCCACTTGACTTCTTCGGCTTCGAGTTCTTTAGACAATTTTCGTGCCAAGACAAATAAATAGTCAGAAAGCCGGTTTAAGTATGTCAATACCATTTCGTCTGTAGGTTCATTTTCATGTAGTTGCGTGGCTAATCGTTCAGCTCTGCGACATACGCATCGAGCTATATGACAATATGACACGGTCTGATGTCCGCCCGGCAATACGAAATGTGTCATTGGTGGCAGTTCGGTTTCCATTAGGTCAATTTGTTGTTCTAATGCAGCTACGTCTTCGGAGGTAATCTTCGGAATATTTAGTCGTTCTTTCCCATTTTTTAGTACAGCCTTTTCAGGGTCGGTTGCCAAAATAGCTCCTAAAGTAAATAATTTGTCTTGAATATGTATCAGAAAATCTTGATGAATTTGGTTGATTTTTTGATCTCTGATTAATCCAATGTATGAATTAAGCTCATCAACCGTTCCGTAACTTTCAATTCTGATGTGATGTTTTGGTACTCTAGTTCCGCCAAATAGGGCAGTAGTGCCTTTATCTCCTGTTTTGGTATATACTTTCATTTCTTTTTTATTTTTTTCTAATATCATTTTCGATAACACCATCTCTCAAACGGATAATTCTGTGAGCATGTTCGGCAATATCTTCTTCGTGTGTAACCAAAATAACCGTGTTGCCTTGTGCATGAATTTCGTCAAACAATCCCATAATTTCAATAGAAGTTTTGGTGTCGAGATTACCCGTTGGCTCATCGGCTAATATGATTGATGGTTTATTTACCAACGCTCTCGCTACGGCAACCCTTTGTCTTTGCCCGCCCGACAATTGGTTAGGTTGATGATCCATGCGGTCTTCCAATCCTACTTGAGTGAGTACTTCTGAGGCTCTTTGATTTCGTTCTGTTTTATTTTTTCCTGCATAAATCATAGGCAGAGCCACATTGTCCAAAGCTGTAGTACGAGGTAGCAAATTAAATGTTTGAAAAACAAATCCAATTTCTTTATTTCTGATTTCTGCCAATTCGTTGTCATTCATCTTACTGACATCTTTTCCGTTCAGGATATAATCGCCAGAAGTTGGTGTGTCTAAACAGCCTAAAATATTCATTAATGTCGATTTGCCTGAGCCCGAAGGTCCCATCAGTGCAACATATTCGCCTTTTTTGATATCAAGGTCGATGCCTTTTAAAATTTGAATCCAGCCCGAACCTAAAGGAAAACTTCGTTTGAGGTCGGACACTTTTATGATAGAATTGCTCATCGTTTTTATTTAATGAGTGGAAGATATGAATAAAATGTTACAATTAGAGCCTTAAAAAAAATAATTCTTTTCTTTGTTCTTGTCTGGTCGAAAAAACTATATATGAATAAAAATGTAAGACTACAGTAATTTTCGGATGTTGCTGGAGCTTTTCATAATCATTTTTGACAGCATTTCTGCAATCTATAATACCAACAGTATCATTTGTAAAACAATCTATCAAACCGTTTTGTAAAACAATATCAAGTTGATTCGGCAAAAAAATCAGCATATCCAATGTAGTATTTATATTAGAAGGTGTTGTATGTCTGAAATCGACGATATTTTTCGGTTTGAAATAGGAGATGCTCTGATCGATAAAATGTTTTTTTCGTTTTCGGGTATTTCGATACGGACGATAAATTGCTTTTGTCAAGTAATTGAATACAAACGGAGAATGTACGCCATGTTGATTGGTAGATTGTAATAAAAAACGAAAATAATTCATTTGTTCTATTAAATTGATTGACAGCAAATTTCGAAATAATCTGTTTGTTTGGCAAAATTTTTTCAGTTGTTTTTTTCTTTAAAAATTTGGAGGGAATATTTTTTTACCTATCTTTGCACCGCTTTAGAGTTAAGGCCGCGTGGCGCAACTGAATAGCGCATCTGATTACGGCTCAGAAGGTTGCAGGTTTGAATCCTGCCGCGGTCACAAAAACAAAACGCAACTATCAATAAATAAGATGGTTGCGTTTTTTTATTACTTGTCTTTGTTATATCACCAAACAATAGGCGTTTTTCCGTGAGCAATAAGGTAGTTATTCGTTTGGCTAAAATGACGATTACCAAACCATAAACCTCTGTTGGCACTCATTGGCGATGGATGTCCAGAAGTTAATACCAAATGTTTGTTTCGGTCAATGAGTTTTCCTTTTTGTTGGGCGTGTCTTCCCCAGAGCAAGAAAACTAAATTTTCTTTTTCAGATGATAATTGTTCAATTGCATTAGCAGTAAAATTCTCCCAACCATATTTTTGATGGCTACCGGCATTAGCTTGTCTTACTGTGAGTACATCGTTGAGTAACAAAACACCTTGCTTTGCCCAACGTGTAAGATTTCCGGTAGTGGGAATAGGACTGCCTACATCTTGATGAACTTCTTGCAAAATGTTGCGTAAAGATGGCGGAAATGGAACACCATCATTAACAGAAAAACTCAAACCATGTGCTTGACCATAACCGTGATAAGGGTCTTGTCCTAAGATAATTACTTTGGTGTCATTAAATTTACACCAACGAAAAGCATTATAAATCAATTCTTTGGGCGGAAAAATAGTTTGTGTTTCGTATTCGTGTTCAACAAATTCTTTAAGGTTTTTAAAATAAGGTTTTTGATTTTCGGTTTCAATAAAATCTTTCCAGGTCATCGTTTAAATTATTTCCTCAAAAATACGTAAATTTAAAATTTTGTTTAGCTACGAATCAAAATATTTATAATAATGAATAATCTTCGAAACCGAAAAATATTTTTTTTCGCTTTGGTTGGAATTTTAATTTTAGGGGTGTTACTTTTTCCTTTAGGAATAATTAATACAATGACTAGCATTAAATATGAAACTGAAAACTCAACAAGTTGTATATCATTAGTTACAGGAAAAGATTTATGTACTATTATCCAAACATTAAAGACTCTTTGGTTTATTTGTGGCATATCTTTATGCCTGTTAATAGTATTTAGAAAGAGAATATTAAAACAAAACACTAAAATCCGTTAACGCTTGTGCGGCTACAAAAAAATAGCTACATTCGCTTGCAAAATAAAAGTCAATCAAAACAATGAAACAAGTACCTTTACAACACGTACACGAGGCGTTGGGAGCAAAAATGGTTCCGTTTGCCGGATTCAATATGCCGGTTCAATACGAAGGAGTTAACATAGAACACGAAACTGTCAGAAACGGAGTAGGGGTTTTTGACGTTTCTCACATGGGAGAATTTCTGCTTACGGGCGATAAAGCCTTGGATTTAATCCAAAAAGTAAGTTCCAATGATGCGTCGGTCATCAAAATCGGAAAGGCACAATACACCTGTATGCCAAATAATGATGGCGGAATCGTAGATGATTTAATTATTTACCGCATGAAAGAAAATCAATATCTGTTGGTGGTAAATGCGTCAAATATTGATAAAGATTGGGAATGGATTTCAAAGCACAACGATATGGGTGTTGAAATGCGTAATCTTTCTGATGATTATTCATTATTGGCGATTCAAGGACCGAAATCTATAGAAGCGATGCAAAGTTTAACTACGGTAAATTTGTCTGAAATTCCTTTTTATGGTTTCGAAGTAGCTGATTTTGCCGGTATAGAGCATGTAATTATTTCTGCCACAGGATATACCGGTTCTGGCGGTTTTGAAATTTATTGCAAAAATGAAGAAGTAGAACAAATCTGGAACAAAGTTTTTGAAGCCGGAAAATCATTCGGAATTAAACCAATAGGGTTGGCTGCACGCGATACTTTGCGTTTGGAAATGGGCTTCTGTTTATACGGAAATGATATTGATGATACCACTTCGCCACTCGAAGCCGGATTGGGTTGGGTAACCAAATTCACGAAAGATTTTGTCAATGCAGAAAACTTGAAAAAACAAAAAGAAGAAGGCGTAAAACGTAAACTGGTAGGTTTTGAACTTATTGGAAAAGGTATTCCAAGACACGATTATGAAATTGTGGATAACGCCGGAAATGTTATCGGAAAAGTAACTTCCGGAACGATGGCTCCGTCATTAGGCAAAGCAATCGGTATGGGATATGTTACGATAGAAAACAGTAAAGTTGATACTGAAATTTTTATCAGAATCCGTAAAAATGATGTTCCTGCTAAGGTAGTTAAAACACCTTTTTACAAAAAGTAATTTATAATTTTCAGCCTTTCCAGGTTTTTACGACTTGGAAGGGCTTGTTTTTTTAATAAAAATCCACATTTACAATCATTTTTACCGACTTGTATTGCGGAATTGCTTCAAAGCTTTTTAGTGTTTTGTTGATTTGGTTTTTCACATTTTTTATAGATTGATTTACAGGTGTTTTAATCAAAATATTTCTCAAATATTGATTTCGGATGCGATTCACAGCCGGTTCTTCCGGTCCTAAAACTTCCGATTGAATTTGGGAAGTCAAACTTTGTACTAACCATTCAGATGCTTCTTTTACCTTTTGATAATCAGCATGTTTTAATTGAATTCTGATTAGTCTGTAAAACGGCGGATACCGAAATTGTAAGCGTTCTTGCATTTGCTCTTTAAACATTTCTTGATAACGATGATTGAGCATTTGCTGAATAATCGAATGCATCGGATTATAAGTTTGTATAAAAACTTTTCCTTCTTTGTCTTTTCGACCGGCTCTACCTGCAACTTGCGTAAGCAATTGATACGCTCGTTCATGTGCACGAAAATCTGGATAATACAACAAATTATCTGCATTGAGAATCCCGACTAAGGTTACATTATCAAAATCCAATCCTTTGGCAAGCATTTGTGTCCCGACCAACATATCGGTTTCTTTGTTTTTAAAAGCATCAATAATTTTTTCTAAGGCAAATTTTCCTCTGGTCGTATCTTGATCCATTCGGGCTACTTTAGCTTCCGGAAATATATGATGTAACTCTATCTCAATTTGCTCTGTACCAAAGCCTTTCGTGCTCACATCAACACTCGAACAAACGTGGCAATGTGTCGGTTTGGCAATCGTATAACCACAATAATGGCATTTCAACACATCGTTGCGTTTATAGTAAGTTAAACTAACGTCGCAATGGGTGCATTGCGGCACATGACCACAGCTCAAACATTCCATTACAGGTGAAAATCCTCGTCGATTTTGGAATAAAATAATTTGTTCGCCTTTCGCCAATACATTTTTCATTTCTTCAATTAAATGATTAGAAAAATGTCCGGTCATTTGCTTTTTTTGATAGGCTCCTTTGAGGTCAATTAATTGGTTTTGAGGAACAATACTATTTCCATATCTTTTGGTAAGCTTCGTTAAAGCATATTTTTCTTGATAGGCATTATAAAAACTTTCCAAACTTGGTGTAGCAGAGCCTAAGAGTGTTTTGGCATGCATCATTTTGGCTAAAACAATGGCTAAATCTCTGCCTTGATATCTTGGTGCAGGATCTTGTTGTTTGTATGATGCTTCATGTTCTTCGTCCACAATAATTAAACCTAAATCGGCAAAAGGCAAGAAAATTGCTGAACGAGCTCCGATAATAATTTGAGCAGAGGATTTATTTTCTAATACGTTTTTCCAAACTTCAACACGTTCGTTTTCGGTATATTTAGAATGATAAACAGCTACTTTATTTCCGAAATAAGCAGTCAAACGCTGGACCAATTGTGTGGTTAATGCGATTTCTGGTAGCAGAAATAATACTTGTTTGTTTTGGTTGACATATTGATCAATGAGTTTACAATAAATTTCTGTTTTTCCGGAACCTGTTACGCCATGTAACAACTGAATGTCTTTTTGAGTAAATTCATTTTGAATATTTGTCAAAGCTTGTTGCTGAATATCACTCAGCTGGATAGTCATTAAATCGGTGTTATTAAACACGACACGATCTTGTGCTAAAGTGTATATCTCAAAAATATCATTTTTGGCAAGATTGTCAATAACAGCCTTGGTTACTTGTGCTTTTTCTTTTAAATCATTTACCGAAATAGGGTTGGGGTTATTAGCATTAAGCTGAAAATAACACAGCACCACATTTCTTTGTTTTTCCGTTTTTACCGATTGGAGTAAATTTTTTAGTTCGTTCTTTTCTTGATATTTTTCGTGTAAACGAACGTACTTAATCAGTTTTGGTTTGTAACTTTCTCGGGTTTCTTCATGTAGATAAATCACATTTTTTTGAATCAACAGCTGTAAAGTGGGCAATATTTTTTTGGAGTCTAAGATAGTGGTAATCTCTTTGACAGTCAAAATGGGTTGTTGTTGCAAAGCTTCGTAAATCAGATATTCTTGGTCTGTCAAACCGCTCAACAGAATATTTTCTTTAGAATTGTATTTAACCAAAGTTTCTGTTTCGAGCAATAACGCTCCAGGAATTGCAGCACGATAAACTTCGCCCAAGGTACACATATAATAGTCGGCAATCCAATGCCAAAAATCTATTTGCATGGGCGTTGCAATTGCTTTTTCATCAATGATTTCAATGATTTCTTTTGCTTGATATTTCAATGGTGGCTGATGGTGTTTGCCTGTTACCAAAGCTGTATATATTTTGGATTTACCAAATGGCACAGCCACCCGATAGCCGATATTCAAAAACTGAAACTCGGCTTCGGAGACTTGATAAGTAAATGTGCTTGGTATTTTTAGCGGAACAATAACCTCAATAAAATACTGCATAATTCAAAGAATAATAGCTATTAATCTTCTGTATTTTCGTCGATTTCTGGTTTATTTTCTTGTACATCTTCATCTTCCGTTGAGCTTTTAAAGCCTATTTTTCTGGTCGGTTCTTTTTTAACTTTGTAAAAATCAAATTCCATTTCCATTTCTAAAAAGCGATGCGGAAAATCTGTACCAACATTTTGTTTGGCATCCATCACAAATTTGGCACATTGTGTGAGGTAATGCGATGTGAGTTTTGCTCTAGCTTCGGTATAAGCAATCATCATCAATTGCTCGGTAATGACTATTTCTTGTCGGTCGTTTTTTCTGTACAAGCTATAGATTCTTTTTTTCAAAGCTTGGGTAAAATCGATCAACATGGTATTGGAGAACAGCTTGGTTTGTGCGGCTATTCCTCCCCAAAAATCTTTATTGTCTGCTTTGTTTTCTTTCAAAATATGGAGTAGAGGAGAGTTGTCATCCAATTGATCTGTCATGTGATGTAGGATTAACTCAGCTCTTTCGTCTTCTGTTGGCGGAAAAATAGGAATGTGTAAATCAAATCTGCCGGGTGCTGTAATTTCTTCATTTACAGCCGAAATCACTTCTGCTGACCCGACAACAACGACTTCTGAATGTACATTTTTTTGAATATGACGAGCAACGGCGTTAATCATATTGATGGCTTGTAGCGACATACGGTCTTTGTCAACACTCATGATTTCATCAAAATTTTCTATGAATAACAACGTTCTGGGTTCTTTTAATTTTTTTGCCAAAAACTCATTAAATTGTGATTTACCGTTTCCGTTATTTTTGATACTAAAATAATCTTGATAAAGGTGTACGAATTCATACCCAATTAAATCCGCTATTTTTTTAGCCCAAAATACTTTACCGCTTCCTGGAGGACCATATAAAATCATTCCGGATGGTTTTGATATCCCCCATTGACTCAGTTGATTAGGCGTGATAAAAGGTTCTAACAAATCAGCAACATAGAAAAATAAATCACTATATCCTACGATGGTTTTTGGAGTAGCATGAGCGATTTTGTCTAATTCTTCGTAAATGAAATCATAATTTCCGCCCAAATAAATGTGTATCAAATAACTGGATACAGTGGTTTGAAATTTTTCAGCATCGATATTTTGCAATCCGTTTTGCTGAAAAAAATCAATAATTGCTTCCGGAGTTACACCAATTGTTTTTGATATATCGTTGATTGTCTTTGGTTTTCCGTGGTCTTTGCAATATTTTATCAGGAAATCTTTGTGCTTATTCACAAAATCAATAAAACCCGATTGTAATTGAAAATTTGTATCAACAACTTGGTTTATATCTATTCCAAAATCAAAAATAAAACTCTGTAAACTTCCCAAAGAAAGTCCGTCGGCATGTGCCAAATCAATTAATCTCATAGTCTATTTGTTTTTTAAATTTTGTAAAATTTTTATTTCATTGCGGAGTTCAGCTGCTTTAATAAAATCTAATTCTTTAGCTGCTTTTTCCATTTCTTTTCTTTTTTCTCTAATCATTTTCTCATAATCCACTTTGGTATGATAAGCAATTTCGCTTTCTGCTACTTGCGAAAGTATATTTTTTTCTTTGCTGTATTTCTCTATATATGAGGTGTTTGCTATAATAGTATCTTCAATTTTCTTATTTAAAGGTTTCGGAACAAGGTTGTTTTTTTGATTATATTCGGTTTGTTTTTGTCTTCTATAATTAGTTTCGTCGATAGTTTTCTGCATACTATCGGTTATTTTATCAGCATACATAATCGCTGTACCTTTCACATTTCGTGCCGCACGACCGACAGTTTGTGTCAAGGAACGAGCACTCCTCAAAAAACCTTCTTTGTCAGCATCCAAAATAGCTACGAGCGATACTTCGGGCAAGTCTAACCCTTCACGTAATAAGTTCACGCCGATGAGTACGTCGAACAGACCTTTTCGTAAATCTTGCATGATTTCAACCCTTTCAAGCGTATCAATATCTGAATGAATATATCGGCAACGAATGCCAGATTTGGTAAAATATTTAGTTAATTCTTCTGCCATTCTTTTGGTTAATGTAGTAACTAAAACACGTTCATCGAGTTCTTCTCTGATACGGATTTCTTCAATCAAATCATCAACTTGATTACCTGTCGGACGAATTTCGATAATTGGGTCTAATAACCCTGTTGGACGAATAATTTGTTCTACGTAAATTCCTTCGGATTTTTGTAACTCATAATCAGCCGGAGTTGCAGACACATAAATAACTTGGTTTTGAAGCGATTCAAATTCCTCAAATTTCAATGGTCTATTATCCAACGCAGCCGGAAGCCGGAAACCATATTCAACTAAATTTTCTTTTCGAGAACGGTCACCGCCATACATGGCATGGACTTGTGGAATAGTAACGTGACTTTCGTCGATAACCATCAGATAATCATCTGGAAAATAATCTAATAAGCAGAATGGACGAGTGCCTGGCATACGCTGGTCTAAGTAACGAGAATAATTTTCGATTCCGGAGCAATAGCCTAATTCTCGCATCATTTCTAAATCGAAAGTTGTTCGTTCTTCTACGCGCTTGGCCTCGAGATGTTTGCCGATAGATTTGAAATAATCAACTTGTTTGACCATATCTTGCTGGATATCCCATATAGCATTTTGCAACACATCAGGAGAAGTAACAAAAAGATTAGCCGGATAAATATTGAGTTGCGGATACCTCTCAATGACCGCCATAGTTTGTGCATCAAAAGCTTCGATTTCTTCAATCTCATCGCCAAAGAAAATGATTCTGTATGGATTATCGGCATAAGCGGGGAAAATTTCCACAGTGTCGCCTTTTATTCTAAAATTTCCAGGTAGAAAATCAGCTTCTGTACGAGCGTAAAGACTTTGTACCAAGCGATGAAGCAATTCTGTCCGAGTAATTTGCTGTTCTGTTTCGAGTGTAATTACATTTTTTTTGAATTCAGTAGGATTTCCAATACCATATAAACAAGAAACAGACGAGATGACCACTACATCTCGACGTCCGGATAAAAGGGCAGAGGTGGTACTCAATCTTAGCTTTTCCAATTCGTCGTTGATTGACAAATCTTTTTCGATATAAGTTCCGGTTACAGGGATATAAGCTTCTGGTTGATAATAATCGTAATAGGATACGAAATATTCTACA
Source organism: Flavobacterium sp. (assembly GCA_035306305.1). Lineage (GTDB taxonomy): Bacteria > Bacteroidota > Bacteroidia > Flavobacteriales > Flavobacteriaceae > Flavobacterium. Next base: position 12,902 of record DATGOD010000186.1, on the reverse strand, counting down.
GCATTATTCGGAAAAAATTGTTTAAATTCTGCATACAGCTGTGCCGCCAAGGTTTTATTATGAGCGAGTATTAGTGTAGGTTTTTGAATTGTTTCAATCACATTGGCAATGGTAAATGTTTTCCCAGAGCCAGTAACACCTAAAAGGGTTTGGTATTTTTCATTATTACTTAACCCAGCAGACAAAGATTTTATCGCCTGAGGCTGGTCTCCAGTAGGTTGAAAGTCAGAATTTATTTGAAAAGGCATTGTCTTGTTTTAAGAAGTATAAAAATACAAAAAAGCGGAAGAATAATCTCCCGCTTTTGAAAATATTTATTGTTTATAAATTACTTGTTGATAGAGAAAGTAACTCTTCTTGCGAATTTAGAAACATTTTTGTTAGTACCGTCTAATGAAGAATCTTCTCCTTTAGCGTTAACTGAAATTCTATCGCTAGATACTCCAGCTTGCTCTAACAATTTGGCTACGTTTTTAGCTCTGTTTTCAGATAAACGTTGGTTGTAATCTGCATTACCTACAGAGTCAGCAAAACCATTTACAGATACAGTAGCTTCTGGGTTACTTCTCAAGTAAGTCAAGATGAAGTTTACAGCCTCTGTGTTTTTAGGAGTTGATTTATCGAAATCAAAATATACAGCTACATAACCATCGTTAATCAAATCTTTAGCAGTGTTTGAATCACTTTTAGTCATAGTTTCGCCTTGACCATAGTTATCAGCAAAGTATTGCTCATAAGTATCAGGGATACCGTTTTTGTTTTTATCAATAGATCTACCTTTCACGTCAACCATATTTCCAGCAGGAGTGTTTGGTTCTAAATCTAGGTAATCAGCTACACCGTCACTGTCAGAATCTAACATTTTGTTTTCGATATCAGTAACTCTGTTTTCAAGTGAAGCTACACGACCTTCAATCAAGTCTTCTTTTGCGAACCAGTCAGCGTGTTGCTCATGTCCACCCAAGTAGAATGAAAGACCTAAAGTTGCGTTGTAAAGAGTTCCATTGAAACCTCTGTCTGTAGTTGCAATCGATCCGTCAAAGTTTCTGTCTTGACGAATGTTGTTTACCATAGTAAAATCAGCGTTTAAAGCAATTCTTTTAGCTAATTTAACTTGACCGGTCAATCCTAATACAACGTGAGCCATTTGATCTTTGTCATAAGCACCATCTGCAAAAACATCGTCTTTACCTGGAGTCATCCAAGAGTATCCAGCACCCATGTGAGCTTGTAAGTTCAATACTTTTGTCCAATCCTCGAAGTTCATGATACGTCCAAGATTAGCAACCCCTTGTAAACTTGCTCTGTAATATTTAGTTCTAAACTCGTTAGAATCTTCGCCGTTTTTCATGTAATCATAACCAAAATCAGCTTTGATACCGAATTTGTTATTGAACATGTAACGAACACCTCCATCAGCGTGCATAAAAGAGAAGGTATCAGCAAAATACCCAGCAGCCATAGGGCTTGTCGGTTTTGTAAGACCTGCGTTAAGATCGATGGACCATTTGTTGTAATCCTTTTCCTGTGCGTTGATGCCACTAACTGCAAATAAAGCAGCTAATACAGGCAATGTCATTTTTTTCATAATTACTTTTTTAAGTGTATAATTAATTTTAATTGTTAATTACAGTGCAAATGTATAAAAAAAAATATATTAACAAAACATTTTTTATTTTTTTATTTTCACACCTCCTTGTGCAACCAGTTTTTTTCTGAATAAAATGTTCCGAAAGGAATCAGTGAAGCTATACTTATTAATATAAATTTTTTAAAACTCCATTTTAATTCAGCCTTCAACATGATAGCCATTACAATGTATGTTATAAACAGCAAACCGTGTGCCATTCCTATAGGAAATAATAAATTTTTATACAATTCTATATTAACATTCTTGATAACCAGCATGTTAAAAAATAAAATTAAATATGAAATTCCTTCTAAGAAACCAATTACTGTGAAAAATTTAAGCATGATTCAACATTTTTTTGTTGTATTCCTTCAAATCTGACAGATTGTGCTTGTTATCTAAGTCCAATAATAAGTTAAGAAAATAGCTCAAACTTTCGGTAGCATCGTGTCTGATTTCGTTAAGAGCAACTTCGTCAATAGGTTCGTCGTTTGGAATACTTATCAAGAAATTATTGTTTTCCTCCAAATGCTCAGCACATAATCTCAAAGCTTTTACAACGGTCGGATTTTGTTCTTCAAGAGCAAATGTTCTGATTTCTTTTAATTTCGATGCAAGATTTGCATATTCCATATTTTTTGTATCAACAGATTTGATAACTTCTTTAATCAATTTGTTTGCTTTCGGGTTTTCCACTTATATATAGATTAAAAATTTTGGGCAAATTTAATCTTTAAAATTGTGCAATCCTAACAAGAATTGATTTTATACAAAAATTTATAAGCTATATATAATTTGACCTATAATATATATTATGTAAAATAAGTGTTATAAAAACCTCTTTTTTGTTATCTTTGCACCTGCAACACCAAAAACCGAAAAAACATGTTATTCCTCATTCTTAGTATCATTTGTAGTCTTTCTGTTGGGATATTATTTAAACTGATAAAAACCAAAACAACGGTCAATATCTTCCTGATTGCTATCAATTATTTTGTAGCTTTCGTATTGGCTTACTTTTTATTTTTGCCCGAAATCAACCTTAAAATATTTTCAAACAACGTTTTTTTGTCCTTAGCTTTACCATTAATATTATTGATGCCGTCAATATTTTTGCTCGTACCAAAATCAATTGAAAATTCAGGAATTATCAAAACCGATATTGCTCAACGCATATCGCTGATTATCCCCATTTTGTGTAGTTTTTGGCTTTTTGGCGAAATTGTTCCTACATTAAAAATCATCGCACTTGCCATCGGATTTATCTCCATATTTCTTATATTAAACAAGCCTGACCAAAGCAAAAATTCTCTTTATTTACTATTGGTTTTTCTTGGATACGGAATTATCGATGTTTTGTACAAAAAAATAGCACTTTTCCATGATTATCCATACACTACTCTACTTTTTTATATTTTCGGCGGTTGTTTGATTTTTTCTATATTATTGATAATAAGTAAATTAAAATCAATAAAAAAAGAATACCAACACAAGACGTGGATTTACGGATTTCTTTTAGGAAGCCTAAATTTTTGTAATATCTTCTTCTATCTCAAAGCACATCAGTCTTTTAAAGAAACACCTACTACCGTTTTTGCCGGAATGAACTTTGGCGTAATCATTTTGGGAACGCTCATTGGGTATTTTTATTTTCATGAAAAATTAAGCAAAAAAAATATTTTAGGGCTGATATTGGCTATATTAGCTGTATGTTTAATCGTAATTGCAGATAGGTATTATGGCTAAAAAGTATATTTCAGAAATATTTGTAACCGTTGATATTGTTGTTCTCAGAGAAAAAAACAATCAAAAAGAAATTCTATTGATTCAACGTAAAAATGAACCTTTTCAAAATCATTGGGCTTTGCCAGGCGGATTTGTTGATAAAGACGAAGATTTAGAAACTGCTGCTAAACGCGAACTTGAGGAAGAAACCAATGTGGTGGTTGAAAAGCTTCAACAAATGAAAACCTACGGAAATCCGCATCGCGACCCGCGTGGATATATGGTATCGGTCGCTTATGTTACACAAGTTGATAGTAACACAAACGCCGTCGCTGCCGATGATGCCAAAGCTTTGCGGTGGTTTGCAGTGGAAAATCTCCCCGAATTGGCATTTGACCACCAAATTATTATCGAAGATGGTTTACGGTTATACTTTTAACTATTGATAATTTTACTTTTCAGGTTTCAGGTTTCAAGTTTAAGGGCTATCGCCTCCTGTTTTTCTGATTTCTGTTGGCTGATTACTTTTTTTACTACAAAAGATTCACAAGAATACACAGAGGTTAACAAATCAGCGAATATGCAGGTTTGTGGATGTTCTGTCTGAATATAGCTTTGAGATTTCTGCTTCGTCGAAAAGACAGACTGATGGTGTGCTTTATGCCGTAAGCGGATATACGAAGTAAGACAGGCTCAGCTTGACAAACTTTTACCTTTATAATTTTTCTGCACTTCTTTTGTCTGAAAAATGTTGTATTTTTGCAACATGAAAAAAAGAGTGGTTGTCGGGTTATCCGGCGGAGTAGATTCGAGTGTAGCAGCCTATTTGCTCAAAGAGCAAGGCTATGAAGTCATCGGTTTGTTTATGAAAAACTGGCACGACGATTCAGTAACAATTTCTGACGAATGTCCATGGCTTGAAGATAGCAACGATGCATTGTTGGTGGCAGAAAAGTTAGGCATTCCGTTTCAAACCGTTGATTTGAGCGAACAATATAAAGAGCGTATCGTGGACTATATGTTCAATGAATATGAAAAAGGTCGTACGCCCAATCCTGATGTATTGTGCAATCGCGAAATTAAATTTGATGTTTTTCTGAAAATTGCTTTAGAAGATTTACAAGCCGATTATGTAGCAACAGGACATTATTGCCGCAAAGATGTCATTCAACAAGACGGAGAGGAAATCCACAGACTACTTGCCGGTGCTGATCAAAATAAAGATCAATCATATTTTCTTTGTCAATTGTCGCAAGAGCAATTGAGCAAATCACTATTTCCTATTGGCGAACTAACCAAACCAGAAGTAAGAAAAATCGCTGCAGAAAACGAATTGGTTACTGCCGATAAAAGAGATTCTCAAGGATTGTGCTTTATTGGAAAAGTAAAACTACCAGACTTTCTACAACAACAATTGCGTCCGAAACAAGGCAATATTATCCAGGTAGCTGATGACAATGCGATATATCAAGAAGCTCATCCCGATTTTGATACCGATGAAGAACGTTTGATGTTTTTATCCAAACCATTAAAATATGAAGAAAATATGGGCAAAAAAGTCGGGGAACACCGAGGAGCTCATTATTTCACAATCGGGCAACGAAAAGGCTTGCAAGTTGGCGGAACACCTGAACCTTTGTTTGTGATTGATACCGATGTGAAAACAAACACCATCTATACTGGGCAAAGTAATCAACATCCGGGATTGTTTAGAAAAGCATTGCGAATTAACCCAAACGAAACTCACTGGATTAGAGAATATTTTCGCTTATCAGTTGGAGAAAAACTTGAAGCAATGGTTCGCATTCGATATCGTCAGCCGTTGCAAAAAGCGACATTATATCAATTTGAAAACGGTTTATTTGTCGAATTTGAAAATGCTCAATCAGCCGTTACACCTGGTCAATTTGCAGCATTTTACATTAATGACGAATTAATCGGCTCCGGCGTAATATCAGAATAAATAGTTTGTTTTCATCAATAAACTTTTTATTTTTGTGTATTACATTAATATATTTTTTATGACTATGAAAACTACTTTTTTATTTTTAGCTTTATTTATTGGTTTAAATATTCATGCACAAACAACTGATAAACAACCAAAAATACGATATGTTGTTGAAGATGTGTATCGAGAGGTTGATGTTTTGGCACGCTATCACGGCGGCTATGATGTTGTGTTGAAACAGGTGGCAGAAGCAACAAAAAGATGTAAAGGACGAAAGCTGCGAAAAACGAAGAAAAGTGCTGTAGTCGTTGCTGAATTACTCATCAATAGAAAAGGCGAAGTCAAGGAAGTGAATATCGTTCGTGCAGATGCAGACTTTTGCAATGATGCTATTGTCAATGCGTTGAAAGAAACTAAATACTGGATTCCAGCATTGATTAATAAAAAACCGGTGAATTCTTATCTTGAACTTACCATTAACTTACAAAATTCGTATAGTAACGAAAAGATTAATGCGAGTTCGGCATTGAACTAAAATTCAACATCCATAGAAAGTTTATAAATCGTTGATTCAAGTTCGGTCGTATCATTATCTTCCGAGAGCAGAAACTCTATTTTTCGTGGAGATTTTTGATATACAGTAATGCCTTCAAACTTTTGTGTATCAGATATTTTTTGTGTGAAAGTGATTTCCATATCTTTCAACGGAATTGCACCGAGTAAACTACCTAATACCTCCCCATCATTGTAAGTCGATTTTGTTTCTTCAGCTGTGGCGATAAAATACAAAACGCCGTTTACTGCAGTCGCATCAGAAAAACCACTGACTTGCCCATTGATTTCGGGCAATTCATATTCCTGATAAAAAACATTGAAATCATCAACGAGGTTTTCTCCTTGAACGGTAAAAATTATATTTTTGTTTCCTGGACCATTTCCTCGATTGAAAAAATACCATTCGCCACGAGCATAAGTTACGCCTTCGATATTAAAATCTTTTTTGTCTAATTCAGCAAAATCTCGCATCGAATCATACAACCATGTCAAATCCAAAAATTCGTATTCCAATGTTGATTTATTGATTATATAACCAAAATTCCGTGTCTTTTTAGAGCCTGAACCAAAAACGTAAATCAATGAATCGTTTTCATATATAGCTTCAAAATCGGGTTTGAATTTTTTCGGCAAATTCAATACACCATCTTTGTAAATCACTGAATCTGCTGGAATCAAAGGTGTCATCGTTAAGGCATCATTTTTATAGATATTGATTGTCGAATCCAAATCTGAAACTAAATGTATCGTAGAATCGGAATAAGTAATTCCGGATACAGCCGCTATGCCTACGATTTTCGCAAAAATATCTAATACAATTTTTCTCATGATAACAAATTAATTAATCTTCTTCGGTTGGTTCAACCACATTCAAATACGCTCCCAAGTCGATAGTTGTTCTTGGTTTGCCAAGTATATCTTCTGGCACAGAAACGGTCGTATTGGTTGTTCCGGCATCAATCAAATCGGTAGCTTGTTCGGTAATCATCATTTGGTTATTTCGATAATCTACAAAAAACGGATTGAACATTTGATGATTTCTAGCAATCAAACAGTTTTCAAATACGTTTGGATTTTCAAATTCATACGGAAACTGTCCATATACAACATTATTAATATCAAAGAATTTGACCAAAGTATTAGTGAATTTTACATCAAAATTTTGCTGACTTTCTCCGATATTATTCAATGTCAAGGCTTCGTTGCTACTGCTATAAAGGATGCTGTTTTCAAATCTGGCACGCAAGGCAAATTCAGGAGTACCGTCGTTATTATCCAAATAAACCGCAGTGTGATCAGGCTTGAACCAATAATTGGCGAATGTTGCGTGTACAAAGGTGTAATCTCCGCCGTAATTAGCTCCAAATCCGGCTTTTCCACAATTGTTTGTTACAATATTTGTTCCGAGAATATTCGCTGCCACACCCAAAATTCCGAAATTAACACAATTATATAGCTGCACGTTGTGTAAATTAACCACATCTTCATTTTTATTAATCCACAATCCGTTATTAGCATTTTTAATAATTGCATTCTCGATATTTGCACTACTTCCAACTGTTAGTCCAATCATATCCCACTGACCTGAAACATCTTCATATTCTGGCTCTAAACGATCGCCTTGAATGACAACCGGATTTTCTACCGTTCCGGAAATTTTTAGTGTAGCTTGATCAGCAACTAACAAACCTGAACCAGAATGAAAATGCACTTCGGTTCCGGCATCAATTTGTAACGTTTTATTGCCCGGAACAGCTGCATATCCATAAATCACATAAGGTTTATCTGCTGTCCAATGCAACTCATTACCGTTTAGTGCATCGTTTCCATCCAACCAAAAACCTTCGATTTCGTCTTCGCCAAATGTAAGCGTTTCTTTGTTGCCGTTTTCATCTTTTTGCGGATACAGAAAAACAGCATCTCGAATCAATGTAACCAGTTCAACAGATTGCGATTGGCTGCCATTGGCAAAAACCAATTGGTCGGTATATAAAAATTCTTTATCGGCAGTTTGTGTTGTAATATCTACGGTAGTTTCGACAAAAACAAAAAGACTGTCTTCAGCTAAAAGTTCTACATTTTGAAATGATTTTCCTGGCAGACCATCTATCATTAAACGATAACCGGATTGCTCTCCCCGATTGAGTTTTATCTCAGGAATTTTAATATCTTTCGACGATTTATTATATACTTTTAAGGTATAAGTGCTCGAACCGATGTTGGTAAAAATAGTATCTAAATAAACGGTATCTTTGGAAAATCTGAGTTCGTTCCCGGCTGCGGTTTCAAATTCAAAATCATTTCTACAACCGCTCAATGCTACTATAAGGATTGTCAGTAAAAAAAATATGCGAAGATTTATTTTTTCCATAATATGTCTAATCTGTACAATGTTTTGTTATTTCCAAATGTAAAAACAAAATTTTAGATTTCCTTGAATTTAGCTATAAAAAAACTGCCTCGTTTGAGGCAGCTTCTATTATTTATTTTGATTTTCATAATCCTTGTTGTGATCTACCAGCCTAAATCCTTCTCCGTGAATATTCAATATTTCTACACTTGAATCTTTTTTCAAATATTTACGCAATTTGGCAATATATACGTCCATACTTCTTGATGTAAAGTAGTTGTCATCTCTCCAAATTTTTGTCAAAGCAATTTCGCGTGGCATCAAATCATTTTCATACAACGCCAACATTTTGAGCAATTCGTTTTCTTTAGGAGAAAGTTTTAATGGTTCTTCGCCTTCAAAAGTAAGGAATCTCAATTTAGAATTGAAGTCAAATTTACCGATTTTGAACTCAAATCGGGTATCATCAGCTTTAATTTCAGATGATTTTCTTTGCATAATCGCTTTGATTTTCATTAACAAAACTTCTGAATCGAACGGTTTGTTCAAATAATCATCTGCTCCTACTTTATAGCCTTTCAGTACATCTTCCTTCATGGTTTTGGCTGTTAGGAAAATAATTGGTACAATTTTGTTTTTCTCTCTGATTTCAGTTGCCAATGTAAATCCGTCTTTGTATGGCATCATCACGTCTAAAATACATAAATCAAAGTTATCTTTTTTAAATTTTTCGAAGCCTTCCATACCGTTTTTCGCTAAGGTAACTTCAAAATCGTTCATGTTTAAATAATCTTTTAGGATTGATCCAAAGTTTGGATCGTCTTCTACCAAAAGTATCTTTTTGTTGTTTAATGTTCTCATATTGTTTAACTATTTTTTGTTTTTAATTGATAAGAGGCAATTTTATGGTAAATGTACTCCCTTTTCCTTTTTCGCTTTCCACATAAATTTCGCCGTTGTGGTCATCTATGATTTGTTTGACGTAAGCCAATCCAAGACCGTGACCTTTGACATTATGTAAATCTCCGGTATGTTCTCGGTAAAATTTCTCAAAGATTCTTTTTTGGGCAGTTTTGCTCATTCCTGCTCCTTGATCTTTGATTTTTATTAATATATTATCTTTCACGTTTTCTGTGCAAATATCAATTTTTGGTGCTTCAGGCGAATATTTTACCGCATTATCCAACATGTTAATCAATACATTGGTAAAATGTACTGGACTAACCAAAACTGTATTGCGGGTAGCTTGCAAGTGTAGTTGAATGTCTCCTTGTCGGTCTTCTACAATCAGTCGAATGTGCTCGGCAGCCACCTCGATAATATCGTCCAACTCGACTTTTTCTTTTTGGATATCCAATTCTCTTTTTTCTAATTTAGACATCCGCAAGATATTTTCGATTTGTGCGTGCATACGTTTATTTTCGTCTCGAATCATTTGTACATAACGATTAATTTTTTCTTCATCTTTAATCGTTGCCGGATTTTTAATTGCGTCCAACGCTAAATTTATCGTTGCAATAGGTGTTTTGAATTCGTGTGTCATGTTGTTGATGAAATCATTCTTGATTTCGGATACTTGACGCATTCGTATCAGTTGCGAAATGGCGCTCATATACGCCGCCAAAATAACAAACGTAAACAACAACGACATCAATACAAACGGCATCAAATCAGATAAAATAAATTTTGTTTTTTCGGGAAAACTCACATATAGCTGGTATTCACTGTTGTTGTAAAAATCCTGAAACAATGATACCGAAACCGTATTTTTCGGATTATAAACAAAATTATTAGAATGGATAGAAGTTGTCGCTCCGTTATTGAAAACGCCATAAGAAAAATCTACGTTAATTCCGCTCTCTTCCAATTCGTCGCGAAATAATCTTTCTATTTCCTCTTTGCTAGTTCTGTCTTCAATCGGATAAGCAGAAACAATATCATTTAACGCCAAACTTGCAGTGTATCTATTTAGCTGTGTCATTTCGCTTTCTTCTTCCATAACTTCCGTTGGCGAGTCGTTATGAAAATCACGGGCAACCCCTCCATATTTGTTTCCTTCTATCGCATGTTGTTCATTTGCATAAATTTCCAACTTACGCTTTGTACTGTAATTTTTCAGGGTAATATCCCCTGATTTATTGTCAAAGAACGAGCCGGGCAAAGTATAATCTTGCGAGAAAAGTACGTTAGAATAAACAATTTCGTTATTGCTATTTTTTTCTGTGTAATAAATTTCTCGGATATCCTTTTTTTCCGGATTTTTTCCTTTTTGCTGAGCATATTCATGAAATCTTTTGGTAAATTCATATTGCTCACGTTCCTTTATCATATCAGCCACATTTCTTGCTATCAAAGAAACATGATTTCTGAATTGGATATCATTGTTATCGTATGAGGTTTTTATCCAGTACAATTGCACAAAAATTATACCAATTAACGATAGGCTCATTAGAGCGACCAGTAACTTAAATCTTAACTTATTCATTTGCCAAGTACAAATTTAACATTTAATTCGTTTACGGTAAAATTGATTAACCGAATTTTAACAAGTTTCACTATTTAATTTCTTTAAGTATGTCTAAAAACGCTATTTGAGCGACTTCCAACGTAATATTTTGCACAACAAAATCTGCTAATTTTGCTTTTTTTTCGTCTTTCCATTGATTTTTCATTCGTTTGACCACTTCTTCCCTATCAATATTATCGCGTTGCATCACCCGAGCAATTCTGATTTCTTCCGGTGCTGTAATCAAAATGCTGTAATCGCAAGATTTGTAAATTCCGGTTTCAAACAACAAGGCTGTTTCTTTTAAAATCAATTTTTCCTGTTGATGTTGGTAAACAAATTCTTCAAAATGTTGTTTTACTGCCGGATGAATAATATTGTTCAATTGCATCAATTTTTCTTCGTCTGTAAAAACAACATTAGCCAATTTCTTCTTATCCAAAATATCATTCGTCCAAATATCAAATCCTTCAAAAACATTTTGTAATTGATTGATTATCTCTGATTTATTATACATTTTCTTTGCTTCCAAATCAGAATAATAAGCTATGTAACCTTGCTCTTCTGCATATTTCATCAAGCTGGTTTTTCCACTTCCGATTCCGCCTGTAACACCTACAATTTTTGCCATAATTCTATTTATTTAAAAAACATTTCCGGCATAGCTTTTTCTGGATTTCTCTTTAATAAATCAATGTGATATTTGGCTTTCGCAAAACCGATTGCGTATCCGTAAAACTGTGTTAAACACGCTCTAATGCTTAATATTGCAATCCGAAATGATTTTGTTTTTAACCATGCATCTGCCAATAATAACACAAAATAAAGCAAATAAAATCCTATAAAAATATAAATTCCGAATAAAACAGTCAATAATGAAAACGCTAATCCAGCGATAAAAATCAAAGGAAACCAGTAAGTGATTTTGGTATATTCCGGATGCCAAGCGTCTAAAATGGGACGAGCTTTACCAAATTTATTGACTTGTATGTAGAACTTTTTCCAATCTATTCTTCTTTTATGATATACGAATGCTTCTGGAATTAATTTGGTTTCAAAACCAGATTTCCACAATCGAATACTCAAATCGGGGTCTTCTCCAGGATGAATTTTTCCAAATCCGCCTGAAGATTGGAAAGCTTTTTTGGAAATTCCCATATTAAAACTTCTTGGTTGAAATTTCCCGATTTTCTCCGATGCACCACGTATGCCGCCTGTTGTTAAAACCGATGTCATCGTGTAATCAATCGCTTTTTGTACTTGACTAAACGATGGTAAAGCGGCATCTGGTCCGCCAAAACAATCGACATATTCTGCTTGCAAAGATTGTTCCACAAGCTCTAAATATTCGGGCGGAATGATACAATCTGAATCAAATATGATAAAATAATCACCTTTTGCCTTTTGCATTCCATAATTTCTGGAATCTCCGGGTCCGCTATTAGATTTGTAATGATAAGAAATAGTCAATCTGTCGTTATATTTTTCTACAATATTTTGGCAATCAATCTGCGAACCATCTTCAACGACAACAACCTCAAAATCCGATTGATAAGTTTGTTTGAGTAAACTTTCTAATAGTTCTTCAATTTCGTCCGGACGATTATACACAGGAATAACGATTGAATATTTCATATTTTGACTTTTATAACCCGTAAAATTATAAAATTATTATTTAACCTGTCGTTGCTGAATTAATTAAAAAAAAATAAGGCAAGTTTTTAAACCTGCCTCGATAATCGCTATATGTTTTTGGTTTTAATAATCTCTTGACATTTCCATCTCCATTCCTTCTTCAGGGAAAAACATTTTTGCAGAAATATGTGTAATATTCACTGTTTCGCTTTCCAACTCTTCTTTCGTTGTTTCTAATTCATCAAATATAGATTCTAATAAATCAAATTTTTCACTAAAACTCTCTACCTGAGCTCGTTCTGATTGCTCTTTACGCATTTCTTCCATTTTTTTTCTTCTTTCATGAGCTTCTTGTATTTTTTCCTTGCGTTCTGCAATTAATTCTTTTCTTCGGGCAATCAATTCTTTTCTTCGTTTCTCTGCCTCTGCTCTTCTTTCTTCGAGAATCATTTTTCTATTTCTCTCTTTTTCATCTAACATACTCAATTTATACGATTTTGTTTTAATCAGCATCACACCATTTTTCCCTTTTTCTCCATAAGGTTTTACTTGT
>DATGOD010000185.1:0-2030 GCA_035306305.1 Flavobacterium sp. | reverse complement strand
TAAACTCCAATAGCTGTATTTTCCATCACCGGCTCCGGGTAAGTTATTATCAAATCTCGTTTGTGAATACGAGAGATAATTTTGACTGTAAAATCCACTTTTTTTACCGCGTTGCAAATAAGTTCGCGTACCTAAATCAATGCCAAAACCTTTTCCGTTTTCGGTAAATAAACTTTTTTCGTATTCCAAATCGGTCATATAAACCGCAAAAATAGCGGAAGTATTGTGTTTGTTGGCTTTGAGCTCACTTTCTCTTTCAAAAGATAATCCGTAAAATATGGGTTCAGAATAGCCACCCATGGCAGAAACAGTAATTCCTTCCTTAGAAGCGGCGTTGCTGTCTTTTTGTTGAGCGACGGCAATTATAGATAAAGCTAATGTGCATAAAGTAAAAATTTTTTTTCTCATGATATTTATGTTTTGAGTTCGATTAGGGCATAACAAAATCTTTGCCAAAGATAAATTCGCCCTGAAAATAAATCTTCAAAAAAAAAATAACAAATAAATAATATGCGTGCATAATATTTTTTGTATATTTGATTAATATAAATCTACAAATGAAAGAAAAATCAATCGATTATACTCTCAAAAATACGTGGCAGGCAATTGCCCGAATGTACAATGAAGAGGCAGGAAAATACGGAGCTTCTATGGCAATCGGATATGCTTTATTGAGCATTGACAAAGAAGGAACACCATCAACGGCTCTCGCACCGAAAATGGGAATGGAACCGACAAGTTTGACGAGAACTTTAAAATCTATGGAAGAAAAAGGCTTGATTGCCCGCAAAAAAAATCCAAAAGATGGGCGAGGAGTTATTATTCATCTAACAGAATTAGGGCAGGAAAAAAGAGTTTTGTCTAAACAAACTGTTTTAAGGTTTGACGAAACAATAAAGCAAAATATAACAGAAGAAAAATTAAATGCTTTCAAAGAAGTTTTAGAAACAATAAACACTTTGATTACAGAAAGAAGAATTTTTAATCATAACGAATAGATATGAAACGAAGAATAAAAAAAGTGGCGGTCATCGGTTCCGGAATTATGGGATCGGGCATTGCGTGTCATTTTGCAAACATTGGCGCAGACGTGTTGTTGCTCGATATTATGCCGAACCAACTTACCGAAGCCGAAGAAAAAAAAGGTTTGACCTTGGAAGACAAAACCGTTCGCAACAGAATTGTAAACAACAATTTATTTGCGGCGTTGAAGTCGAATCCCTCGCCTATTTATCATCAGAAATTTGCCGAACGAATTGTTACGGGAAATACTACCGACGATTTAGAAAAAATCAAAGATGTAGATTGGATTATCGAAGTGGTTGTGGAACGTTTGGATATTAAAAAATCGGTGTATGAACAAATTGAAAAATACCGCAAACCTGGCACGCTGATTACATCCAACACTTCCGGAATCCCGATTCATTTTATGAGCGAAGGGCGCAGCGAAGATTTTCAACAACATTTCTGCGGAACGCATTTCTTTAATCCGGTGCGTTATCTGAAACTGTTTGAAATCATTCCCGGACCAAAAACTAAACCCGAAGTTTTGAATTTTCTGAACAATTACGGCGAACAATTTTTAGGCAAAACATCAGTAGTCGCCAAAGACACGCCGGCATTTATCGGTAATCGTATCGGAATTTTCGGCATCATGAGTTTGTTCCATTTGGTCAAAGAAATGAATTTGACCATTGAAGAAGTCGATAAATTGACCGGACCTGTGATTGGTCGCCCAAAATCGGCAACCTTCCGCACTGTCGATGTGGTTGGTTTAGATACGTTGGTGCACGTTGCCAACGGTTTGTATGAAAATTGTCCGAACGACGAAGCCCACGATTTGTTCCAATTACCCGATTTCATCAACACAATGATGGAAAACAAATGGTTGGGCAGCAAAACCAAACAAGGATTTTACAAAAAAGTCGATAAAGATATTCTTTCGTTAGATTTGGATTCGATGGAATATCGTCCGCAGCAAAAAGCGTCGTTTCAAACATTGGAATTGACAAAAACGATAGACAAAGTTG
>DATGOD010000184.1:0-7299 GCA_035306305.1 Flavobacterium sp. | reverse complement strand
TCTTGACAAAGTAGCAAGTATTAGTGCTTTGTATGAAGGAACTTTCCAAGGTGCACCGGTAACACTTACCAGAAAACAAACCAACAAAGGACAAATGCTGGTTTCGTTGATGGTTATGGGACAAGAAATGATGAAACAAGTTATCACGCCAGAAAGTGGATACATAATGCAACAAGGGCAAAGGTTCGACTTGGAAGGAGATGACTTGAAAGAAGAACAAAAAGCAGCAGTATTGTTTGCGGAACTTGACGAAGCTGAAAACGCAGACCAATACACGCTTGCTGGTATCGAAACCTTTGCAGACGAAGATGCGTATGTATTGAAAAAAGACGATACAGCATACTATTACAGTGTAGCAACCGGCTTGAAATTAGGTCAAGTTACTACGATTGAACAAGAGGGACAAACATTCTCTATGACGCAAACCTCAGGCGATTACAAAGAAGTGAAAGGTATCAAAATACCTCACGCTATTTCTTTGCCATTAGGGCCAGGTATGAATATCGATTTAACAGCCAAAGATGTTAAAGTGAACGAAGGCGTTTCTGACGCAGACTTCCAATAATCATTGATTGATAAATAATCTAATACGACAGCCTTCGGGTTGTCGTATTTTTTTTGTCGAATCATATCGAATACTTCAATCCAAAAACTTTGTATATTTGTGCCTATGAACGAGCATCTCAATCCCAATAAAAACCCTGAAGAGTTTGAAGTAGAGAAAAAACTTCGCCCGCTGTCTTTCGACGATTTTGCCGGACAGGAGCAGGTTTTGGAAAACCTCAAGGTGTTTGTCAAAGCCGCCAACTTGCGAGACGAAGCCCTTGACCATACCTTGTTTCACGGTCCGCCGGGATTGGGTAAAACCACCTTGGCACACATCTTGGCGAGCGAACTCAACGTCGGAATCAAAGTAACCTCTGGTCCGGTGCTGGACAAACCGGGCGATTTGGCAGGGCTATTGACCAATCTCGAAGAGCGAGATGTACTCTTCATTGACGAGATTCATCGTTTGAGTCCGGTTGTGGAAGAATATCTGTATTCCGCCATGGAAGATTTTAAGATTGACATCATGATTGAATCCGGACCAAATGCCCGAACAGTGCAAATCAATCTCAATCCGTTCACTTTGGTAGGTGCCACCACACGTTCCGGATTACTTACTGCACCCATGCGAGCAAGATTTGGCATACAGAGCAGACTACAATATTACAACACCGAATTGCTATCAACCATCATTGAACGCAGTGCAGAAATACTGCAAGTGCCCATACATTATGACGCTGCTATCGAAATTGCAGGCCGAAGCAGAGGTACACCCAGGATTGCCAATGCACTGCTGCGTAGGGTAAGAGACTATGCCCAAATCAAAGGAAACGGAACAATCGACGTCGAAATTGCCAGATATGGTCTCAATGCCTTGAACGTCGATAAGTACGGTTTGGACGAAATGGACAACAAAATCCTATCGACTATCATCGACAAATTTAAAGGTGGACCCGTCGGAATATCTACTTTGGCGACTGCGGTATCAGAAAATGCCGAGACCATAGAAGAGGTTTATGAGCCGTTTTTGATTCAAGAAGGGTTTATTTACCGCACCCCACGCGGACGAGAAGTAACAGAGAAAGCCTATAAACACCTAGGCAAAGCTGATAAAAAATTTCAAGGAGGCTTGTTTGATGAATGAAACAACAAAGCAAAAGCACACAGATTGGATAAAAGCCGAGGCAAAACGCTTGGGCTTTTTGTCTTGTGGAGTGTCCAAAGCAGGTTTTTTGGAGGAAGAAGCACCTCGTTTGGAGCGTTGGCTCAACCAACAGATGCACGGCGAGATGAGCTATATGGCGAATCATTTTGACAAAAGATTAGACCCAACTTTGCTGGTCGATGGGGCAAAATCGGTCATTTCATTGCTACTCAATTATTATCCCGAACAGACGCAAAACCCCACCGATACCTACAAAATATCTAAATATGCCTATGGAGAGGATTATCATTTCGTAATTAAAGATAAACTCAAATCGCTACTTTCGTTTATTCAAGAACAGATAGGCGAGGTGAGCGGGCGTGTCTTTGTCGATTCGGCACCCGTACTTGATAGGGCTTGGGCGAAACGAGGTGGACTGGGATGGATTGGAAAAAATAGTAATTTGATTGCCAAACAAACCGGTTCATTCTTCTTTATAGCCGAATTAATCTGCGACTTGGAGCTGGTTTATGACCTTCCGGTTGCCGACCATTGCGGTACTTGCACGGCATGCATCGATGCGTGTCCGACCAATGCTATCGAACAACCTTATGTCGTGAACGGCAGTAAATGTATATCCTACTTCACGATTGAGCTGAAAGAGCAAATACCTTCGGGGCTAAGTAACCAATTTCAAGACTGGATGTTCGGCTGTGATATATGCCAAGATGTGTGCCCTTGGAACAGATTTGCCCGCCCACACAGCGAACCGGCGTTTAATCCAAACGAAAAGTTACTGAACTTCTCCAAAAAAGAATGGAAAGAAATTACCCAAGAAACCTTTAGCGAAGTGTTTAAGAAATCGGCAGTTAAACGAACCAAATTCGCCGGATTGACAAGAAATATCCAATACTTAAATGAAGAGAAATAGTACATTGTTTGACTTTGTGGTGTTAGATATGAGATATTAGAGGTTAGTATTGAGAAATTAGACTCTACGACTTTTGACTTTTGACTTTTGACTTTTGACATTCGACTTTACGACTTTTTAGCTTCCACATTTATCATTGAAAAATTCAACACGTTGAATTGATAAAGTTAAGCCGTTGAATTTTTATACGCTTCACATCCCAGTGTTTATGCGGGTTGCGAGAGGGCTATTTTTTGTAGTTTTGATTAATTAGATAATAAGTTAATGAAGTAATTAGCGAATGCTTGAAAGGTGTAAAAATCTAAGGTGTAAAATCTAAAATCTACCCTCTCCAATCTCCAATCTCCAAAATTCGCACATTTGCATATTCGCTAATTCGCTAATCAACACATTCACTAATATTTCCAATCTCAATTCTAACCCCTAAAAAAAGCTACCCCAAAAGGACAGCCTTCATTAAAATAAGTAAAGAAAAGCTTAGTTTTTTAAGCTCTTCATATCAATTACAAAGCGATATTTGACATCACTTTTGAGCATTCTTTCATAAGCTTGATTGATATCTTGCATATTGATAAGTTCAATATCAGACACAATATTGTGTTCGCCACAAAAGTCTAACATCTCTTGTGTCTCGACAATACCGCCAATGAGCGAGCCTGCCACTGCCCGACGCTGGTTAATCAATGGGCGAGTGCTCACGATGTTCTCGTCAAATTCGCCAATGAAGCCCACCAAAACCAACGTTCCATCAATGGCAACAGTTTGCATATATGGGTTGATGTCGTGTTGATAAGGCACTGTGTCGATGATAAGTTCAAATTTACTTTTGACAGCTTTCATCTCTTCTTCGTTGGTCGAAATCACAACATGGTCTGCACCAAGCCTTTTAGCATCTACGATTTTACTGATACTTCGCGAAAACAAGGTTACTTCTGCCCCCAAACCTTTCGCCAATTTGATGGCCATGTGCCCTAATCCGCCCAAACCAATCACGGCAACTTTGCTTCCTTTTTGCACATTCCAACGACGAAGAGGCGACCAAGTAGTGATGCCGGCGCAGAGCAATGGAGCCACTGCAGCGGTATTGAGGTTTTCGGGGATGCGTAAAACGAAATCTTGGTCCACGACAATTTTCTCGGAATATCCGCCAAAAGTGTGTCCGCCCAAGTGTTTGTCAGGGGCATTGTAAGTACCAGTAAAGCCATTTTGGCAATATTGTTCCAAGTTTTTTTGGCAACTTTCACAGGTTTTACAAGCATCGACCATACAGCCAACGCCTACCAAATCACCAATTTTAAACTTACTCACTTGTTCACCAACAGCCACTACACGCCCGATGATTTCGTGTCCAGGCACCACCGGATATTTCGAACCGCCCCAGTCGTTGCGCGCTGTGTGTAAATCTGAGTGGCATACGCCGCAATATAGAATGTCAATTTCTACATCGTTTGAGAGTGCCATTCGGCGGTCGATACGTAATTCTTTTAAGTCTGCATCGGGTGCAGTTGTCCCGAATGCTTTGATATTTTGTGTATTCATTGTGGTATATTTTTACAAAAATAAGGCTTTGATAGCCTTATTGTGTTAATTAAATATTGGTTTCTGGCGGAAAGTTATCTATAATTTAATCTTGATGTTTCGCAATGCCAAACACGGTTCCGATTGGGTCTTCAATCATTGCGTACATTAAATTCCCTTCTTTGTCGTGGTATTCTTTGATGATTTTTCCACCCAATTGAACGGCTTTCTCGGCGGTTTCTTGCGGATTTTCAACGGTAATGTAAACCATCCATTGCGCAGGAATTCCGGTGTTTTTTCCACGATTGTTGCAAATTCCGCCTACAACATTTCCTTCTGCGGTTTTCATCAAATAATCTTCGTAGGCTTCCTCGCCATCTTTCATCGGAATTCCGTCTGAAGTCCAATTGAAAACAGCTTGATAAAATTCCTTCATTTCGTCGGCGTGGTCAGATGTGTAATCGTGCCAGGCGATAGTTCCCAAAGCGGGTTTTTGATTTTCCATAGAATATAATAATAGTTTTAAAAATGTTTATTTTACAATTAGTTTTTTCACTGTTTTTCCGATTCCCGAAAAAGATAGAAAATAAGTTCCGTGCTGATATGCCGACGTATTTAGAGTAAACGATTTATTACTGATGTTTTCTTTGTGAATTATCTTGCCTGTAACATCATAAACGGTTAATTCGTTGATATTTTCGGGAACTAAAATATGGACTGTTTCCGTTGCCGGATTCGGGTAAATTTTAATGGCAATATTTCTTTCTACATCATCTGCCGAAAGTATTTCGTCTGTATTAATCATCGTTGTAAAATATCGGGCTTGTTCCAAAGAAATAAGTGGGTCTTTGTTGGGTACAATACCCGTTATCAATATTCTGGAATCGTCGTAGCTTAGAATATCGGTCGGATGTTCTATACTTTCCAAATCGTCTATATTAAATTCAAAAGTACCGAGGCTTTCCAGTTGAGCGTTTAATGGCGAGATATATAGATTCATTTGTTCTGTTTCATTTTTATATGATTTATAGACAAAGACCAGACTTCCGTCGGGTTTGATGTGGGTAACAGAATTTTTATCAAGCAGAGCAGGACTGGAATAATGTTGAAATGGAAAATAGGATTCTGCTGTTATCTCTGTTGCCTGGTTATCAATCTCTAACAATAAAATAGCGGGGTCAGGGAATCCGCTTTTGTAACTGAGGTATAAATGATTATTTATAGGATTATAAATAAAATCGTCAAGATCTATGCTACAAGTGCTGCATATTGGTGGTAATTCCAATGGTTGCTGAGATAAAACCGTCCCCGATGATATATCAATATGCGAAATAGTTATCTGTTCAACCGCACTTCCTTCAATCCAATTCTTTTCTTCACCAAGCGTATATAATACATCTTCATTTGCCGCAATTTTATAATCAGACAAATAGCCAAACCCTGTGCCTATGGATTCTTCCCAGATTAACGATCCGCTTTCAACAGATACGCATCTGATAATATGTCCGTTACTGTACTTATACGAAAAAATAACGTTTCCGTTGTCAAGCAAAATATATTCTTCACCGTAATCAATATCTATATTCCCGTTATAAATTATCGAAAGGCTGTCATCATCATTTATTTTCAACAGATAATGATTTCCGTTAGTCGTCATAGTTAAATATAATTCTTCGTTATATTCGAATAAATTATAAATATATGGAGATAAAATTCCTTCAGGAAGCGTAAGTTGAACTTCTTTTATAACATTCAAATCGGAATCTGTATGAAGAAACCAAAAAGAACCGGGATAAGGATTAGCTTCATATACCAATGCAAGCCCATTTTCGGATATCCTGATAAGTGGGGTGTGATTTTCCTTAATGTTCTTTTGTATGATGTAACTGTTTGTAATTGTACCGTCTTCCTGGGTTTGATAGAGTTTGAGCGTGTCGTTTTCAATAACAGTAGTGGTTATTTTTCCGTTATTGTCGATTAAACTGTTTGGATTTAATCCGACGCCAAACCCTGCCGAATGTGTGTCAAAAACATTGAGCCATTCAAGTGTCTGAGCATTTGCTTTTAAGAAAAAAAAAATGCTGAATATCAAAAGTATGTGAATCTTTCTCATACCAAAGTTGTTTTATATCACGAATTTAAGGAATTCTGAAACAACATTACCGATTTTTTTTAATTTCTTTCTGATTCTCAATGAGAGAAGCAATGGTGTTTTTATCCTGTTATAATTTCACTTTTATTTCATTTAACAATATGTCTAATTGTTTGAACGTTGAACTATAACCTTTTTTGTGGTTATCAGATGACATTCGTTGGAAAATTTCAGTATTGGTATATTTAATAGTTTCAATTATTTGTGTCTTTCCGTCGATTTCATCAAAAGTAATGGTAGCAAATGAAGGTTGGATGTTTGGTTTTTTTGTTCCGTTTTCATCACTAAAAATACGATTTTCTGTAATTTTCTTTTCCGGTTCAATCAATTGATAATCGTATCTACTCCAATGTTTGTTGCCGTCCGGACCAACAATCGCATATAGCCAAAATCCACCATTTTTAAAATCCATTATTTTAGTTTCTGCTACAAAGGGTTTTGGTGCCCTCCATTTATATAGCAATTCAGGATTTGTCCAAGCTTCCCAAACTAAATTCTTTTTGGCGTTAAATAAACGATTAATAACAATGGTTTGCTGTCTTTCGTCAATATTAAATTCAGTAGTTTTTATGTCATTCATTTTTAGATGATTTTAAAATGTAGTTAGGCCGTGATTTTTGCGTTCATAATGATTTCTTTTTATTCAGTCGGGATTTTTGACATATCCATAAAGAATACTTCCCAAGTGTGCCCGTCAAAATCTTCAATGGTTCGCTGTTGCATAAAACCGTAATCTCTCAATTCGTTGGGCTCGGCTCCACCTGCTTTTAAACCATTTTCGATGATTTTATTCATTTCGTCCAAACTACTGACCGACAAAGAAAAAAGTCCGGCAATATTGGTTTTGGTATTCGCAATCGGTTTCTCTGTAAAGCTGGAAAATTTTTCGTGTGAGAGCAACATTACATAAATACTTTCGCTCCAAACCATACATTTTGCTGTTTCATCCGAAAATTGGGGATTGTTTGTAAAACCCAATGCGGTATAAAAATCCACTGATTGATTTAA
>DATGOD010000183.1:0-11785 GCA_035306305.1 Flavobacterium sp. | reverse complement strand
GAAAAATCTTCATTAGGGTCATCATAGCCCGGTTGGTTGATTTTTCTTGCCAAGATACGGGCACAAGTAGTTTTTCCGACTCCTCTCGGACCTGTAAACAACAATGCTTGAGCCAAATGATTATTCTCGATGGCGTTGTTTAAAGTATTGGTAATTACCTCCTGCCCTACTACATCTGCGAAGGTTTGAGGTCTGTATTTACGTGCCGAAACTATAAATTGCTCCATATCTTGTATTCTGCTACAAATATAAAATTTAAAATCGATTTATTCCGGATAATAGCCGGAATCTCCTAATTTTTCTCTCCATGAATTTTGCAATTTTTCTAAATCGCTATACAAAGCCGGCGGTCGATAATCAATTCTATTTTCTTCTTTGAGTTCTTGCAAAATTTGCTCGATATAAAAATCTTCGAGTGTTTGCTCTGGATTGTACTTGGCTTTAAGATTGAGGTCAAACAATTTAGCGGTTTGATTGGACCAAAATGCCGACCAACCGCTTTTGAATTCTTTGACTAAATCGAACGTGGTTTTACCAGTTTGTCTGTTGATAAGCTTAACCAAAATCTGCCCATCTTGTCGAGATAATTTTTTCAATCGTTCTTCAAATTGATCAGTCAAATAATTTTCTGCTCTTTTGATATAGGCTTTTCTCCTTCTTTTGGTGTCCATTTTATCCAAATTCTCATTCAATACGGTTAGATTATCTGCTGTTGCTACCACATAGGGATAAACCCGTAAAATTCTTCGTTTGAGAATATTCATGGTTTTGACACGTTCCATTTCTTCTTTAGAAAAATTAATCAGTAATTCTTCCAAAACATATTCCACCTCCGGGTCGCCATATTGGTTAATGGTTATTGAAAGTGTATCGGCATATTTTTCCCAATCATTGACTTGGGCATTGGTACAAATTCCGAATAAAGTAAATAGTAAAAGATATTTTTTCATCTGCATTGATTACATTTCTCAAAATTACTAAATATTAATCAAATACAAAACACACCTAATAAGTAAAGGCTGCCTAAAAAGACAGCCTTTTTTTGTTTTATAAATGTTTTTTTCTTATTTTTTAATCACTTTATATTCAGCCATTTCTCCATCTACTGTTTGTAATCTAACTAAATAAATTCCTGCAGGATAATTTGACAAATCGATGGCATCATTAAAATAATTTGTAACAAATATTCTTTGTCCCAAATTATTATATACTTCGATATTGCTTATGCTCAATTCAGTATTGATATGAATAAAATCATATGTTGGATTCGGATATAGGCTCACTAAATTTTTATCAAACTTATCAGAACTTGCTGCTATTTTCCATTCGATGTTATCTACAAAAACCGCTTGATGCATTGCGTCGGGTGTAAATTTGATTGCTACATATTTGTGTCCAGAATTTGCCGGTACAGGCACCGAAGTGTGTGTTGTTCCACTTTCAGGGTTAAATGCTTCTTCTGCGGGGATGAATGTAGAAAAATCGGTGTTATCAGAAAGTGTTCCTACTTGAAATGTTGTTGTTAGAGCATTGTCTTCAACACCTGCAACATCAAAGGATAACACGTGATTTCCGTCGATTGTTGTTACTTCGGGCGATACTAAATAAATTGCCCCTGATGCATCAAAAAAACTATAGAAACGAAATACTTGGCTATCATTGTGTGTATCAATGTCTGCATAAGGTGCAGATTTATCCGATGACCAACAATTTTCTGGAAATGCTGTAAAATCTTCAAAGGTTTCTAGAAAAGTATCTACAGCTTCGCATAATTCATCTGATGAGTTTTCATAATTTACCGTTATTTCTATTTCGTCAAAAACAGTATCATCTTCAGTAGATGTTGCACGCACTGTGGCAATTTCATTTTCATTGGCTGTCACTAACCCATTTTCATCAACAGAAACGACATCTAAACCTTCTTCAACAGACCAAACCACGTTTTGATTCGCATCATCAGGTGTGATAGTAGCAACTAACTGTAAAGTGGTATCCTCTGCAGTAATCTCAGTAGATATATTCTCTTGGGTGGTTACTATAACACTTTCTACAGAATTTTGAGATATGGGCTCCCAATAAACATCATCCCAGTAAATTCCTGCCCAAGTAGTTCCTGGGTTTCTTACTGCCAGTCTTGCCGTACTTGGAACTGAAGTTGGAACAGCAATAACTCTTTCAGCATCAACACTATCATAACTATTATTGCTAATTGTAAGCTCTTCTATAACTACAAATGTAGAGGCATCAGTAATATCTGTGATGTAACCGAACTCTAATTCTCCTGTCCCTCCATTTGTTTTTACTTTAAATCTAAACTGATGCGTTCCAGCATTGATATTACTGAATAGTGGTAAAACTACAATTGAAATTTTATCCTCGCCAAAACCAAATTGATATATTTGACTGGTTCCCGAGGCTGGTTCTGTATTCGAAATTATCTGACTGGCACCTCCTAATATGATGTTTCCCCAACAAGTCGGCACTACACCCATTTCGCAACAAGAATATTCGTCAAAATTTTCATATAAATCAGTAATTGGTACGCAATCTCCTATATCAGAGGGCGAATTGCCAATCCCATTTATTTTGTTCTATCCGAACTGAATCAAAGTAATAGGTAGAATAGCCCCATTTACTACCTGCCCAGATTCAATAGGTTCATTATAATTCTGTGCATGTAGTTGCACGCTAAACATCACTAAAAACAATACTTTAAACATAATTATTTTTTTCATAATTTAAAAAATTTAGATTATTTATCGCCCGCAAATACAAAAATTATTTAGACTTAACTAAAGTAATATTTAGTTTAATTAAAGATAAAACAATATTCACCTAATTACCAATAAAATAAAAAAAGTGATGAAAATTAATTCATCACTTTTTTTACTCACGGTTCGGCGTTCGGTAAGACCTGAACATTACTCTGGATTCTCGGTCAAAAACAAAATAATTATACACCCAACTCCAAAATACGATAGCTTTGTTTTTAAATCCAATCAATGAAATCAAATGGATAAACATCCAGATAAACCAAGCGAAAACACCGTGAAAATGTGACTTAGGCAAATCTACCACCGCTTTGTTTCGCCCTATAGTTGCCATCGAACCTTTATCTTTATATTTAAAAGCTTTCAAAGCTTTGTTTTGCTCTAATCTCTCTAAATTTTCTGCTAACAATTTTCCTTGCTGGATGGCGGGTTGTGCCATCATCGGATGCCCGAATTTGTACTTTTCACCATACATCGCCGCTACATCGCCAATTGCAAAAACATCTGAAAAACCTTCGACTTGATTGTGGGCATTGACTTTAATTCGAGAGGCTCTGTCGATAGCTGTTTCCACACCATTCACAGCATTTCCTTTCACGCCGGCAGACCAAATCACAGATTGCGAATAAAATTTTTGCCCATCATGTGTTTCTACAATTTCTCCGTCATAATTGGTTACACGCACATTTTTATGCACAATCACACCTAAATTATGCAAATATTTCTCTGCCGCCTCAGATGATTTTTCGCTCATAGCATCCAACACTCTGTCGGCTCCTTGAATCAGGTTAATTTGCATGAGATTTTGCACATCCAAATCGGGATAATCTTTCGGGAAAACCGCTTTTTTCATTTCTGCCAAAGCACCAGCCAACTCTACTCCGGTTGGTCCTCCGCCGACAATTACGAAATTCAATAAGATTTTTTGTTTTTCTATATCGTTGGTTTGCAAAGCCAATTCAAAACTTTCCAGCAATATACTCCGTACTTTGAGTGCCTGAGGAATGCTTTTCATGACCAGACTATTTTTTTCGACTTCGGTGTTTCCAAAGAAATTGTTTTCGGAACCGGTGGCGATAATCACATAATCGTAGTAAATAGTACCCACATCGGTAACTACTTTTTTGTTTTCGGTATCGATTTTTTCCACCATTGCCATCCGAAAATAAGCTTCTTTTCGGTCTTGCATCACTTTGCGGATAGGATATGTGATGGAACTCGCCTCCAAACCGCTGGTTGCCACCTGATACATCAATGGTTGAAAGTTATGATAATTGTGTTTGTCTATCAGAACGACTTGAAAAGCCTTGTCTCTTAATTGATTGAAAAGAGAAAGTCCGCCAAAACCTCCTCCGATAATCACTACTCTCGGGTTCGCCGAATCGGGAATATTCATCATAACGCAAACTGTTTTTACGGTACAAAGGTACTAACTATGTGGCAGAAAATAAGTATTGGTGGAGAGAGTTTTTTGGAACGCTCAATCAATTATAACTATCCTTTATAAAATTTAATTTCGTAAACAAAATATCGATCTATACCAAATATTTCATACCATTGGTCGTATCTGTCTTTCTCTAAACTAAAATCACAATTACGATAGGTATTTTCTGCAATTTTGAGTGGTTTCACAATCGCAGAAAACAAATAGGTTTTATCAAAGGTAAACTCTTGTCCTATATGTACGAAAATATTAAAATCATACATATCTTCTCTTTTTAAATCAAACAAGCGTGATACAGTTTGTGCATTATAAAATCGATAAAGCATTTTGTACATATCATCAGAAATACTTCTTGCTAAAATTGTTACCGGAACAGTATTACTTTTCAACGCCGCAGGCATATTTTTGGAGTCGAAATAAACTTGCTCTTTTTCTATTTTCCATTAACAAATTCTTTTTCAATAATTTGAAAATCAAACATTGTATCTTCTTCGCCAACCAATTTAAAATCATAATAGACATATCCTTCAAACATGCGCAAAGTTTGTTCAAACTTCGTTCCGTCCATATTCTCTTCGGCTTCGAGAGTTATCTCTTGTGCAAATACAACCGAAATGTTTACAAAAAACAAGCTGAGTAAAAAAAGTCGTTTCATCATTTTTATATTTTTCTAATACAACGTGAATGTTTAGTTAAATATTATCTTACTCAAGCATACAAAAAATCCGATTGAAAATTCAACCGGATTTTTAATAATTATTTCAAATGCGTCATAAAATAATCAGCAATTTTCGCATTGAGATGTATCCTGTCCATTCCCATTACATTGTGCTCGTGTGTCGGATACAAAAAGTAATCGACTTGTTTACGTGCTTTGATACAGGCCTCGATAAACTCCATGCTGTGTTGTTGCACCACCACAGGGTCTTGTGCTCCGTGAATGATTAACAATCTGCCTTGCAATTGATCTACTTTGTTCAATGTCGATGTCAGTTCGTAACCTTCCGGATTTTCTTGTGGTGTATCCATATAGCGTTCACCGTACATCACTTCATACCATTTCCAATCGATAACCGGACCTCCGGCAACGCCTACTTTAAAAGTTTCTGGTTGATTCAACATCAACGAAGTTGTCATAAATCCACCAAAAGACCAACCGGAAACGCCAATTCTATCAGCATCTACAAAAGGTAACGATTTCAAATATGCAATTCCTTTCATTTGATCTTTCATTTCGTTTTGTCCCAACTGACGGTGGATAACTTGCTCAAAATCTCTTCCGCGATTAGCACTTCCGCGATTGTCAAGCGTAAAAACCACAAAACCTTGTTGTGCCATATAATAATCAAACAACGAAGCACCGCCCAACCACGAATTGGCTACCAATTGAGCGTGCGGACCGCCATATACATACACCAAAACCGGATATTTTTTAGTCGCATCAAAATCTTTTGGATAAATAATTCGACCGTTCAAAACAGTTTCATTATCATCGGCAGTGATTTCTAATAATTCCATTTTTGGCAAATCAATCTTTCCTTCATACGGATTTTTGGCAGATAACAATTGCGTAGCTTTATGATTTTTCACTTGCACTACTTCCAACACATTTGGTTTTTCAATAGTGCTGTATTGATCCACAAAATAAGTTTTTGACGGATTGAGCACAAATTCATGTGTTCCTTGGTTTGGATTTACTTTTTCTTTTTTTCCGTTTTTCAAATTCACTGCATACAAAGCATCGTCCAAAGCACGATTTTCTGTCCCGACATACCACAACTGATTATTATCTATACCGATAATATTTTTCACAACCACATCCTGATGACCTAATTTTCGCAACAATTTTCCGTTCGTATCGTATAAATACGGTTGTCTGTATCCGTCTTTTTCTGTGAAATAAACGAACTGTTTGTCGTTATTCGGATTGAAATACAACGGATATTGTGGCTCTACATATTTATCGGAAGTTTCTTCGATTAAGGTTTTTACAAAAGCTCCGGTTTGCGCATCATATTGATTGATTTTCAAATGGTTTTGCTCTCTATTCAAGACACCAACAAAAACCGATTGACCATTCGGATGCCAAGTAACCATCGTCAAAAATTGTTCTTTCGGTTCGCCGGTTTGCAACTGAACAAATTTTTGGCTGCTAATATCGTATATCTGAAGCGTTACTTCTTCACTTTTCATACCCGCCATCGGATATTTAATGGGTTTGTCTTCGGCGATTCGCTGACCAAAATCAATCAACGGATAATCTGCCACCATGGTTTCATCTTTGCGGTAATACATCAATTTATCGCTCTGCGGACTAAACCACATGCCTTGTGTTATCCCAAATTCCTCGCGATGTGTATATCCGCTACCTGAAACAATTCCGTCGTCTTCTTTAACAACCTGCACAGTTTTTCCATTATCATCAAGCAATTGAATAGCATTATCTTGCAAATATGCCAAATACTTGTGATTATCGCTCATCAAAGCTTCTGTTCCGTCTTTTGGATAAGTAAATATTTGCTGTACTTCTTTTAGATCGAAATCATAAAAAACTTCGTAATTGTTTTCCTGTGTTTGGATTGGCAAACGAACCACATGTTCATTTATCCATTCGTATTGATAAGGAAAAAAATACACCTGAGCCACCGGAAAATCGGCATCTTTTTTCTGCAAAGCTTCTTGCAATTCGGTTAAAGACAACAAAACATTCGGTTTATAATCGTCAGTTTGTGTTCGTATCATCAAATTGCGGTACATATCGTCGATATGTGTGAAACTGTTGTCGTTTTTCCATTGGATGAAATTCACACTTTCTGGTGCAAAATCACGATACGCCCCGATGGTCGCTTCTTCTATGGTTAAATCTCTTTGTGCAAATCCGATTTGGGTAAGCAAAAAGAAAACGCCTAAAATTACTTTTTTCATGGTTATATGATAGCTTAATTAATTACATTCTTTCTGGAACTTCGATGCCCAACAAAGCAAATGCTTTCTGAATAGTTTGTCCGATTTTGTCCGATAATTGTACTCTGAACGCTTTTTTTCCGGCATCGGTTTCACCCAAAATAGATACACTTTGATAAAAAGAATTGTATTCTTTGACCAAATCGTATGTATAATTGGCAATCACAGCCGGACTGAAAGTATTTCCTGCCAATTCCACAACAGCCGGAAATTCCATCATTTTTTTGATTAAATCTTTTTCTTTAGATTCTAATTTGCCATGATATATTTCTTTAGAAAAATCAAAATCGGCTTTTCGCAAAATCGATTGAATCCGGGCATAAGTATATTGAATAAAAGGCCCGGTATTTCCGTTAAAATCCACCGATTCTTTCGGGTCAAACAAAATTCGTTTTTTCGGGTCCACTTTCAAAATATAATATTTCAAAGCTCCCATTCCGATAGTTCGATACAGTTTGTTTTTCTCTTCATCGGTCATTCCGTCCAATTTGCCTAATTCTTCCGAAATTTCCCGAGCCGTTTCGGTCATTTCGTGCATCAAATCGTCGGCATCAACAACCGTTCCTTCTCTAGATTTCATTTTTCCGGAAGGTAAATCGACCATTCCATAAGACAAATGATATAAATGTTTTGCCCAATCGTAGCCTAATTTTTGCAAAATCAAAAACAACACTTTGAAGTGATAATCTTGCTCATTGCCCACCGTGTAAACCATTCCGGTAATATCCGGATAATCTTGCACACGCTGAATCGCCGTTCCGATGTCCTGCGTGATATACACCGACGTTCCATCGGCACGGAGTACGAGTTTTTCGTCCAGGCCTTCATCGGTTAAGTCAATCCAAACCGAACCATCGTCTTTTTTGTAAAAAATGCCTTTTTGCAGACCTTCTTCCACCACGTCTTTACCCAGTAAATAGGTGTTACTTTCGTAATAATAACTATCAAAATCAACACCCAGATTGGCGTAGGTTTCTTCAAAACCGTCATACACCCATTGGTTCATCTTTTCCCACAAAGCCACGACTTCTTCATCTCCAGCTTCCCATTTTCTGAGCATTTCCTTTGCTTCTTGAATAATTTCTGTACTATTACGAGCAATTTCATTCACTTCAGAAGATAATTTTTCTATTTTATCCTCTAAAGAAATAGCTGTTTTTAATGTATTTTCTATTTCTTTAAAAGATTTTGTTTCAAAAATATTTTCATTGGTATTTTTTCTAAAATCCAAAAATATTTTTGATAAGGAATCATTTTCTTCCAATCCTTGTTTCAATTTCAATCCCAACTCTTCATTGAAAGATATGATTCGCTCAATATCTATTTTTTCTCTTTCTACTACAAGCAGTTTTTTGCACTCTGAAATTTGAAGAATTAAATTTTCTAATTTTGATAGATTTTTTGTCTTATCTAATGAAAAATCAGCATTTAAAAAGCTTTCATAAATAGGTTTTGCTTGTTTACGTAATTTATTTTCAAATGCTACATAATAATTCCCCACCAGTTTATCGCCTTTTAATCCGGTAGATTCGGGTGTTTCCCCGTTTCCGAATTTTTGCCACGCCAGCATGGATTTACAAATATGAATACCACGATCGTTGATAATCTGTGTTTTATATACTTTATTCCCGTTAGCTTTCAGGATTTCCGCCACCGAATAACCCAGTAAATTATTTCGGATATGCCCCAAATGTAAAGGTTTATTGGTATTCGGTGAAGAATATTCGACCATGATGGCTTTTTCTTCTGTCAAATGATGCTGTCCGAAAGTTTCGTTTTGAAACGCTTTTTGGAAGGCATCGGCAAAGTATTCATCAGCAATGACAATATTCAAAAATCCTTGTACCACATTGAATTTCTCCACAATATCGACATGCTGAACCAAATATTCGCCAATGGCATTACCTATCGCCACCGGATTGCCTTTTATGATTTTCAATAACGGAAAAACCACCATCGTGATGTCGCCTTCAAAATCTTTTCGCGTTGCCTGAAATTCTATTTTATCTATTTTCTGTTCAAAATTCGCCTCAACAGCTTCCTGTATTTTGGGTGTTAATATATCTTGTAACATTGATTTTTCGTTTTAATCTACAAATATAGCACAGAGTTTAGAATTGACCTTATGGTTTTTTCGGAAAACTCTTTCAATCAGAAATAAAAAGGGCAAAAGAAACCACATCTTTCGCCCTATACTTAATTTCAATAACTAACCCTCAATTATTTATAATGAAATCTTAAGTAGGATAAAATTACACAAATAATTGATATTCAATAGTTAAAATTTTAAATTATTTTTTATCCTGCATCGAAAACACCGATTTCATCAAGTCTGTTGTACGCGACGATGTGTTTTTGCGGATGTTCAATTCTTCTTGTTCAATCATGGTATAAACGCCGCTTAATGCTTCTTGTGTAACATAATCTGTCAAATCCGGATTTACTTTTTTCACCATCGGTAAATTGTTGTATTGATTGATGATATTCGTCCAAATCTTGTCTGCTCCCACTTTGCTAAATGAATTTTCAATCACTGGATTAAACTTGCTGTACAAAGCCTTTGAAGTTGTTCTTTCCAGGTATTTTGTGGCGGCATTTTTATCTCCCATCAAAATATTGGTCGCGTCTGAAATGGTCATGCTTTTAACCGCATCAACAAAAATCGGCGTAGCTTCTTTCACCGCATTTTCGGCAGCTTTGTTCAATGCTTTTATGCCTTCATCTGCCAAACTTCCCAGCCCAACAGAACGTAATGTTTTTTCTACTTGTTGCAATTCAGACGGTAAACCTATTTTCACCAAACTATTTCCGTAAAAACCATTGGTTTTCGTCAATTTAGACACTTGTTTATCGATTCCTTGGTTCAACGCTTGTTTTAATGCTTGAGCAATTTGATTTTGCCCGATTTGCCCGTTTTCACTCAAAACTTCCGGCAATTGATTGGCTACTTGCTGCAACTCTGCACATCCTGTAAATCCAAACAAAATGATGGCTGACAGTGGATAAATGATTTTTCTCATAACGTATTATTTTAATGATTCGAAATATTGTTTTAAAATTTGATTATTGATTTTTGTTGGTGTAAACACTTCCAGAATAACTGGTTTTTCGGTTTTCCAAAGTGTTTTCAATCCATCGTTCAACGTATTTTTATCTTTGGCGACAAGATAGTCCAAACCAAACATTTTGGCAAGATACTCTGCCGAAAGTTGATGTTGTGTTTCAAAATATTGATTGAAATTTGGCTTTTCCTGATGTCCGGGCAAAATACGAAAAATTCCGCCACCTCCATTATTTATCAATATAATTTTGAAGTTTTTCGGGATATAAGCATTCCACAAAGCATTGCTATCATAGAAAAAACTAATATCTCCGGTAACAAACAAAGTTGGTTTTGTGCTATGCACCGCCGAACCAATTGCTGTGCTGGTACTTCCGTCGATACCGCTCGTACCGCGATTGCAAAAAACTTCGGTGTTTTTCGGTGTTTCAAACAATTGAGCATACCGAATTGCTGCACTGTTACTGATTTCTAAACGGATATTTTGCGGCATATTTTTCCAGATTTCAGCATATACCGACCAATCGCTGTAAGGCACATTGGCCAAAAAACGCTGGTGTTGTTCTTTTCTTTTTTCGAGAAGTTGCACCACATTTTGCTGATAATCACTTGGCGTTGTCGCTTCTGGCATTTGATTGAAAAAATCTTCCGCAGACAATTTTATCTCGTCTGAAAGCACGCCAAAAGTATCATAAGCACGTAATAAATCTACATGCCAATGTTCTTTCGGACTATATTTTCTCAAAAAAGCTTTGATGCGTTTCGACACCACCATTCCGCCAATGGTTACCAAAATATTGGGTTGTAAATCGGTAAATTCTTGCTCTCCGAAAGACGTAATCAAAGTATCGATATGATTCACAAAACGAGCATTTCGCACATTTGAATTAATTTCTGTCATCACAACAACATTGGGTGAATGAGCCAGTTTATCTATGGTTTCATCACTTAACAAATTGGGTTGTTGCGAGCCAATCAAAACCAATATTTTTTTGGTTTCCGCCCATTTTTCTTGGTATTTGCCTAAATCTACATTTTCATTTTTCGGATGCGGAAGTTCTGTCAATTCGGCAATATAACTTAATTTTTCAACCGTATTATACAACGGTTCTTCAAACGGAATATTGATGTGAACCGGACCTTTTTTTGTTTGTGCTTCAAAAATCGCTTGTTGAATCAAGAAATCATTTTCTGGAGAAGCATTTTCGGTAAGATTAGCATTAAAAACCGTGTGATTTGCCAAAACATTTTGCTGACGAATCGTTTGTCCGTCGCCAATATCTATTTTTGCTAGAGGTCGGTCTGCCGAGCAAACAATCAACGGAATTTGGCTGTAAAAAGCCTCTGCAACCGCCGGATAATAATTGAGCACTGCCGAGCCCGAAGTACAAAGCAACGCTACTGGCTGACCGAGCTGACGTGCCATTCCTAACGCAAAAAACGCGGCCGAACGCTCGTCGGCAATACTGTAACATTGAAAATATTCGTCTGAAGAAAAACCTATGGTTAGCGGTGCATTTCGCGAACCGGGCGAAATAACAATAT
>DATGOD010000182.1:0-2032 GCA_035306305.1 Flavobacterium sp. | reverse complement strand
ATATCGGCACCCAATTTTTTTGGCGAAACAGATAATGGGGAAAATGTGTTATCAACAATAATCTTGATATTATTTTTCTTTGCCAAAGTTGAAATTCCTTTGATGTCAGCCACTTCAAGCAACGGGTTACTCACTGTTTCTAGGTAAATAACTTTGGTGTTGGGTTGAATCAATTGTTCGATTAAATCCAATTTGGTAATATCCACAAAGTCAATTTTTACACCAAAATCCGGCAGAAAATTTTTCAAGAAAGCATAAGTTCCACCGTAAATGGTTCGGCTCGAAATCATATGGTCGCCCGATTTGCAGAGTTGCATCAACGCAGATGTGATTGCACCCATACCTGATGCCGTTACATTAGCAGATTCGGTGTTTTCCATTTTTGCCAACGCTTCCGACAAATACAAATTACTTGGCGAAGAGTGTCGGCTGTACAAATAGCAGCCATCGGTATTGCCTTCAAAAGTGTCAAACATGCTTTTTGCTGACATAAAAGTGTAAGTAGATGAATCAGATATGGAAGGATTTACGCCACCAAATTCACCAAAAAATTGTAAATCTTGGATTTCATTTCCCGGGTCGAACATATTTTTGTATATTTTTAATTATGATTAATATAAAACTGTTTTGGTGCAAATTAGTAAAAATATTTTTTGCGATACAATTATTATTGTTAATTTTATCCAAGTTAAAAATATTCCAATGAAATTAGACCAAACAGATTTATCACTGCTTAATTTGTTGCAAGAAGATAGCAAGCAAACGACCAAGGAACTATCGGCACAGCTCGGGTTATCCGTCACGGCTGTATTTGAACGGATTAAAAAGCTGGAAAGAAACGAAGTTATCCGGAAATATGTAGCGATTCTGGATAAAAATAAAATTGAGCGGGCGTTTATCGTGATTACTTTGGTAAAGATAAAAACACATTCGAAAGAGGCGATTTTGGATTTTGAAAGAAAAATCAGCGAGATGCCTGAGGTATTAGAATGTTTTCATGTGAGTGGCGAATACGATTATGTACTGAAAATCAGTCTAAAAGATATGGAAAGTTATCGTGACTTTATGATTTCCAAACTCACTTCGTTAGATGAAGTGTCGAGTACGCAAAGTATGTTTTCTATTGAAGAAGTGAAAAATTCTACGGTGTATAAGTTGTAACAGAAGCTATTCGTTCTTTTTAATCCTGTTTTCCACAATAGGAATCATAGCAAAAGCACCAATAATGAGAATGAACATTCCCAATGCAATATCGACTTCTTCGGAAGTGTTGAAAATTCCTTTTATTGGAGAAAGAACTGTCATTATCAAACCGAAAATCATCATTACTTTCGCTCCGTATTTTTGGGCAAAATCCCAATTCTTTTGATTTTTCATTGAACCTCCCGTCCGGTAACCATACCAGCCATTGATTTTTTTGGGTGGAAAAAAATACATAATCGCTCCGAAAATCAAGAAAATTATTCCGGACAAGCACAACATTGGGTTGATTATTTCTGCTATTTCAAACATAATTTATTCAATTAAATTACCTTCTGACATATAAACCATTACAGCCGCAAACAATCCGCCGAAAATCAGCAAGGCTAAAATAAAATAGTTGAGTATTTTTTGCCATTTTGGATAGCTATTAGGGTCATATTTTTTTCCCAGAAAAAACAAAGGTGTCATTCCCCAGCAAAAAACCAAAATAAGCAATGCGACACTCAGATTTTCATTTTTAGTAAAGAAATAACCTGAAATTCCGACCAAAGCACAGCCTAATGCCACACCGTAAAAAACTTTTTTGTAGATTTTAGTGATTCCCTTAAAATCAACATTCTTTTTCTTTTCGTCGCTCATGGTGTTGTAACCGCTCAATAAACTTGAGGCATTTTCTTCATTGAGAATGCCTCCCCAGAACGCCACAATGAATGCACAAACCAAACAAGCTGTCAGCATTTAATTTCTTTTCAGTTGTTCTACCACTTTTTCCAGTTCTTCAGGTTTTTGTGTACCGATGATAAACGTTTTTCCGTCTTTTAGGTGTACG
>DATGOD010000181.1:0-2479 GCA_035306305.1 Flavobacterium sp. | reverse complement strand
CGTAAAAGACAAGCTCAAAACCATTGCTCAAAATATTGATACACTCACTTTAACCGCAACTCCTATCCCGAGAACCTTACAGTTTTCGCTTATGGCAGCACGCGATTTATCGGTGATTACTACGCCTCCGCCTAATCGTTACCCGATTGAAACACACTTGGTTTCGTTTAGTGAAGAAGTGATTCGTGATGCGGTTGCTTATGAGATTCAACGTGGAGGTCAAGTGTTTTTTATCCATAACCGTATCGAAAACATTAAAGAAGTAGCCGGAATGATTCAGCGGTTAGTTCCACACGCAAAAATAGGGGTAGGACATGGACAAATGGAAGGGAAAAAGCTCGAAGAAATGATGTTGGCTTTTATGGAAGGCGAATTTGATGTGTTGGTAGCTACCACCATTATTGAAAGTGGATTGGATGTGCCAAATGCCAATACTATTTTTATCAACAATGCCAATAATTTCGGACTGTCGGATCTGCATCAAATGCGTGGAAGAGTAGGGCGGAGCAACAAAAAAGCGTTTTGTTATTTTATTACACCGCCTTATACTGCAATGACCGAAGAAGCACGCAAAAGAATCTCGGCTTTAGAACAGTTTAGTGAATTGGGAAGCGGATTCAATATTGCGATGAAAGATCTGGAAATTCGTGGTGCAGGCGATTTATTGGGTGGTGAACAAAGTGGGTTTATCAATGAAATAGGCTTTGAAACCTATCAGAAAATTATGAACGAAGCCATCGATGAACTTAAAGAAAACGAGTTTAAAGATTTATATGAAGAAGAGCAAAATATTGATACGAAAGAATACGTTAAAGATATAGTAATCGAATCGGATTTTGAAATTTTATTTCCCGATGAATACATCAACAATGTTTCGGAGCGATTGGCGTTGTACAACGAACTGGCAACTTTGAAAACGGAGGACGAGCTGCTTGCATTTCAAAATAAATTAATTGACCGCTTTGGTGCATTGCCCAAACCTGTTCAGAATTTATTGGATTCGGTGCGGATCAAATGGATTGCTTCTAAAGCAGGCATCGAAAAATTAGTGTTGAAACAAGGCAAAATGATTGGTTACTTTATCAGCGATCAACAATCGGCTTATTATCAATCGGCACAATTCAGAAAAGTATTGCAGTTTATTCAGATGTATCCGAAAAAGGCTGCTTTAAAAGAAAAACAAACCAAAAACGGCTTGCGGTTGTTGTTGACTTTTGATCACGTGAAATCGATTACCACAGCGTTGGGGAATTTACAAAAATTAGAACAATTATGATAAGAATCATCACATTACTACTTCTTATTTTCGGCTTTCAAAAAGCTGTTGCACAAGATACGATACAATTTGTGCCCGAGCCTGTTGTAAAGGATGGGAGTTATGCCGGTGGCGATATAGAAGATTTATATCATTACGTCAACAATAATTTTAATTATAACAATGTAAAGAAAGAAGATGTTCCGGAACGATTTCGAAGGAGGAATTATTTTATTTTTTACGTGGTATTTGCGGTAAGTGAAGACGGCAAAGCTTTTGAATTTTCGCCTAAAGAAATTTCTGAAGAAAACTCATTTTATAAAGAAGCTGTTCGCGTTATTGCATCCACACGATGGAATGTGGCAACCAAAGACGATGTTTATGAAAAGCAATTTTTAGTGATCCCGATCCGTGCAAATGTAAGTGATTTTTAGACGGTCGTTATTTGAAACACAAAAACCCCTGTAGAATCTAAAGGGATTTTGTTTGTTGGGAACACAGTCCGGTTATCTTTTCTATCGAAACAGTTATTTCAAAAATGAATGAGCCGTTGTATCTTGATCATCTTCATTGTTTTTGGCAAAAATATTTAATTGTTTCAACCAATAAACAAAAGCTACGCAACAAATGATGATAAAAGCAAAAGTGATAAAATTTGCCAGCCACCAGTTAGATAATTCCAATTTGGCTAACCAATCCATAGGTTTCATTAAAATCTCCACGAATAAATACTCAATGCCTTCAAAGAAAGATGTCCACATAATATTGTTATTAAATTATTTATGTTTAATTTCAGTTAAGTTCTAACTTTGCAACAAAAGTAAAAAAAATTATCAACAAGTTATTTACAAAATCAAAATAATTATTCTTGATGCTCACAAATCTTTTTTCAAAAAGCAGACCCATAGGCTATGTTATCATTGGTTTATTGCTTCTTGTAGTCTATTTCTTACAGTTGGTTTCAGATTTAAATTGGCTGCAATCTCCTGTTGCTGTGGTAGAAAAAAGTTTTTTGTTTTTTGCGGTAGTGTTTTCAGTACTGTTGATTCAGTTTATTACCGTAAAAAATCATTTGGCGGTCAATAATTTGTATTCTTTGTTTTTATATGCTTGTTTTCTGATTCTTTTTCCTGTCTATTTTTCTGATTCAGAATTGATTATTGCTAACCTTCTGGTGTTGCTTGCCTTGCGGAGAATTATTTCTCTGCAGACGTTGAAAATGCC
>DATGOD010000180.1:0-4117 GCA_035306305.1 Flavobacterium sp. | reverse complement strand
AAAAAAGTAGATACAAAAAAATAAAACTATCTTTGCAATTATTATCAGGAAATAAAAAAATGGAACAAAAACATTTTCACACCATACCCTCTTTCATAAGCAAATCCTTTGGCGACAATATTGAACTTTTGCCAAGCGTTGATGAATTATTTGAAATAGAAATGGCGTTTTTGGAATTTAATTGTCTATCAAAAGAAGAACTGTTAGAGCGTTCTGCGTTTATCAAATCCATTGACAATCAGCACACAAAACATTATTTGCTTTATTCCAATTACAACGCTACGATAAACGAAAGCAGAACCGCACAAACACAAGCCTATTTTGAAGAAGGACAATTTTCGACAGGTTATTCTACGCACGGACTTTTCCCTTATCGCGGGAAGTTTCACCCGCAACTGATTAAAGGATTGTTAAATATTTTGGGAGTTGAAAAAGGCGAAACTATTTTAGATCCAATGGCAGGAAGCGGAACAGCAAATATTGAAGCTGCGCAAATGGGAATAAATTCGGTGGCTTGCGATGTAAGTCCGTTTTGCCAATTTATGATAAAAGTAAAATATGAATCGCTGACGATAGATTTGAATTTATTAGAAAATACACCGTTAGACAATAAAAAACTTTTTGACTTTTTTAAACAAGGAAACGTTTTACAGCGAATTTCGGAAGTAAAAGACACAGAAAAACAAAAAATCTATAATCTTGCTTTTTTGGCTTGGTTAGATGCTTTGGGATATTCAAAACGTGTTGTACGTTCAAATCACGAACAATTGTTTGAAAAAGTTTTGTTGCGATACGTTGAAACGGTAAAATCCACATTAAAAAATCCGTATTTCAAGCAAAATGAAATCGGTAAAACAACAATTTTAAATCATTCGGAGGCACTAAAAATTGACTTGCCAAATGAAAGCGTTGATTGTGTGATAACTTCGCCACCATATTCATTTGCAATTGATTATGTAGAAAACGATAAAGACCAATTGGAATTTTTAGGTTATGATACAAAGGAACTTAAAAATAAATTAATTGGATTAAGAGGTAAAAACAAAACTGACAGACTGAACAACTATTTTGAAGATATGGATAAAGTTTGTGCAGAAATATCACGAGTTTTGAAAAAAGACAAGTATTTTGCAATGATAATCGGCTCAAACACCAACCAAACAGGCGGTATAAGATTAGAGGAAACAATAATTAACTCGGCAAAAAAATATAATTTGCCATTAGTTAAAAGTATTCTTAAACCCATTAAAGGAATGAGAAACACGATGAAAGACGAATATATATTAATTTTCAAGAAGATATGAAAATGAAAAGTGTTGAAGATAAATTTACAACTGTCATTCAGAAAAATACGTTTTATTTCTTCAATCAAAAATTTGAAGAAAGCTACGAGGGATATATTAATTCACTGAAAGAGACTTTGTTGATTGTCAAAAATAAAGTTGAAACAGAAGGGCTTAAAAAAGAAATTTTTGAGTGGTTGCTCAAAGAAAAAGAGAACGGTTTAAGGGCTTTATTGGCTTTGACAGGCTTTTCAAATGAATACTTAAAGAGATTAACAACCATTATTCGCATTGTTGATAATCCTGAACTTAACGCACTTGTTTACAAAGACAAGTGGTATCAAGAGAAAAATCCTGATAACATTAATGAATGGTCAGATACAACGATTTTAAAGAAAATCCAAAGCAACGAATATTTTCGCAAAGGCTTGGTCAATATTTTCTTTGAAGGTGCTTCTATTCCATTTTTAGCGAATACAATTCCGCTTTTTGAGTTGAAAAAATTAAGCATTTCCAAACTCAAATTTGAAATTCCCGAACTGATTGACACCATTATCCGATACAAAGAAAAAGGCAGTTATGCAGGAATGAAAGGAAATAATCCAGAGACATTGATTGTTGAAACATTGGAACGATTAGGATTAACTTTTGAATTTGGTGATTTGACAGAGTTTATAAGTAACGCCCCCGATAATAAAAGAACAATGGATTTTGTAATCCCAAATAAGAAAAATCCGTTAATTATTATTGAAAGTTCATTTTTAGCAACGACTTCTTCCGGGCAAGGCGACAAATCAAAAACCGAGATTTCAATTGATGCCCTAATAAAATCGCACTATCCAAATGCTAAATTTATAGGTTTTGTTGATGGCATAGGTTGGTATGTTCGCAAAGGTGATTTAAGAAGAATGGTAACAGCTTATGAAGATGTTTTTACTTTTCACAAAGACGAGTTGCAACGATTTGAAAAACTTTTAATTGAAACTTTTAAAAATGATTGACAAATATTTAAATAAGATTATTCAGGGCGATTGTTTGGAATTATTTAAAAACATTCCTGACAATTCGGTAGATATGACATTTGCTGACCCACCTTTTAATTTGCAAAAAAAATACACCAGCTATAAAGACAATTTAGAATTTCAAGAATATTTGGATTGGTGCGAAAAATGGATTGCTGAAATGGTTCGAGTTACCAAACCAACGGGATCGATTTTTTTGCATAATATTCCGAAATGGTTAACTTTTTATGCTACTTATTTAAACAAATTCGCACATTTCAAACATTGGATTTCGTGGGACGCACCCACAGCGCCAATGGGAAAATCCTTACAACCTGCACATTACGGAATTTTATTTTATACAAAAGCAGCAAAAGGAGCAAAGATTTACGAGCTACGACACCCACATAAACGAGACAGAAAACAAGGATATTTGTGGAAAGACTACGGAGGCAAAAAAGACCTCCTACACCCTTTTGGTCCTTTGGTTTCAGATGTTTGGACGGATATACACCGCATAAAGCATAACTCAAAGCGAGACCCACACCCTTGCCAATTGCCACTACATTTAATGGATAGACTTATTCTAATGGTAACAGATGAAAATGATATTGTTTTAGACCCATTTTCAGGCACAGGCACAACAGCTATTTCAGCCAAACGATTAGGACGGCAATATATTGGTTTTGAATTAGATAAAAAGTATGCTGAAATTTCGCAACAAAAATTAGAATTAGTAAAGCCTATTTACAAAATTGGCGATAATTGGGTTAGTTTCTATTTAAAAAATATTGTAACAATCCGAAATATCGATTGGAAAACTCTTGAACCTTATTTTGAAGTTCCCAATCCTGCGCGAACTATCGACTTTCAGAAAACAAAGCTAAAATCAAGTGTAAAAATCCCGAAAGAAATAGAATTTGCCATATCAGAAACCAATAACCAAGATAAAAAAAAGGAAAAAACAATTAATGATTATCCGCAATAGTTCCTATTGTAAATTCTTGACTTGAAATCAGGAGCATACGTTACAGCGGCTATCAACAGTCTTTCAAACTGGTTTTCCCCGAAGTAACGTCTGTTGAATTTATAACAGAACTGGTTGAGATAATATTGCAAGTATTCCGGTTTTATCTTGTAATACACGCCCAAGAGCTGTCGTTTGGCATTGCTGATCGCGGTATGGACCCAGGGCAGCACATTGGAAAGATCCTCGTGTGGAATAACGGATGCCGTATGTGAATGGACATGCTCTTTCAATTTAGTGTAAGAAGTTGAGTCATCGGTGGTCAGGTCCGCCGTGCTTTCAACGTGCTCTTTGACATTCCTTGTAATTGTACCGGCTTTCAAGTCGTTGATGACTTTCATCTTCAGGTATCTGACCTTCTTGGGTTTCTTACCCGGTTTGGGGTTTTCAACGGTTTTGCTTTCAGCCATTACCAGCACTTTGGTCTTTTTTTGGCTCCCGCGGCCGCGCTTCAACGGTTTGTCCCTCTCTTCAAGGGATATTTCGGTGGAAAAGAAGGCGCCGTCCAACTCGATGGCTCCCTCGAGGGTGTACTCATCATCGCGTTTGCCATCACGTCACGCAGTTTATTGACCATTTCCCATATGGGCTGGTAACGCTTGTGTCCCAGCTGGCGCTGCAGCTCCGCAGCGGAAAAGGAGCCCTTGGTCGCCGTGAGCAGGTGCGCATGGCCACGAACCAGTAACGGTAAGGCAGGTTGGAGTGCTGCATGACGGTGCCTGAACGCAAGGTTTGGCGTGCGCGACAACGCTTGCATTCATAGGCCTGCTTGTTTTCCAGCCAATAATGTTCTTTACAATTACAAT
>DATGOD010000179.1:0-6575 GCA_035306305.1 Flavobacterium sp. | reverse complement strand
GATGCTTATTTTGCAGAAAAAAGCATCCGAAATGCTTGGGCAACGTTATTGGAAATCAAAAGATTGGACGAAAAGAATGTAAAAATGCTACATTCGATGGCTAAAATCCATAAGTATAATAATGAATTTCCAGAAGCTATCGAAAAATTGGAATTGGCTATTCAAGAAGATGAAAATTACGAACCAGCTTACAAACTATTAGGTGAAGTATATGCTGATTTTGCTCGATTCTCTGGCGACAGAACAAAACGTGCAGATGCCGTAAAATATTACGCCAAGTACCACGAAATGATCGGAAAATCATTTGATTCTGATAACGATTACGCACAGTTTTTGGTAAGAAACTTCCAGTTTGAGCCATTGAAAGAACTTACTGACAAAAACTGGTTGGAAAGAGGCGATAATTTTCCGCTTTACAAGTTCAAAGGAATTGCTGAATTTGAATTAGGCAATCGCCAAGAAGCTTTCCAACATTTGTGGCAATACTTTGACGTACAAGACAAATCTAAATTAAGAGGCGTTGATTTATTGTACTACGGTTTGTCTGAAATCGAGAAATCAAAAAATCCAGACGGCACTTACAACGACGAAATGTACAACAAAGCCATCAATAATATCGCCGAGGGTGTAAGCAAAGACCCAGTTTTGGCAGAAGAATTGTACCAATATGGTTTAGAATTGTTCAAGGAACAAAAATATATGCAAGCTTATTTCTTGTTTGATATAGGCACACGCAATCCAAACAACAGCAATTTGGTTTACGATTCTTACTACAAAGGAACTACTTTGTATTTACTCAGTGACGCACCAATGTTCAAAAATCAAAGACAAAAAGCCATCGAAGCATTTGATTTGGCTATCGAGGCGTCACCTACTTCACACGAATCCTATTTGCAAAAAGCACGCACATTGATTTTGATGTCCGGAAGCACTGTCGAAGCTGATGCAGAAAAAGCCTACGAAAAGTATATCGACATTATTGAAGATAAAAACTTGACCAATATAGAGACATTGAAAGATGGTTTGATTGAAGGTGCAACGTTTATCGCTAATTACAACAAAGATAAAAACCCGGAAAAAGCAAAGAGATATTACCAAAAAATATTAAATCTTCAACCGGAAAATCATGCTGTGAGAGAGAGATTAAACAGTTTGAATTAGAAAAGAGACCGACTTTTTAGTCGGTTTTTTTTATCCGCAATTTGTGCCGTATCTTTGTAACAAAATTTTAAACAGTTGGAAAAAACAAATATTCAACAAGGATTGGCATTACCTTTGATGGAATCTTTTTATACCGTACAAGGTGAAGGACGATACACAGGGCACGCTGCCTATTTTATCCGTTTGGCAGGATGCGATGTAGGCTGTCATTGGTGCGATGTAAAAGAAAGTTGGGACAAA
Organism: Flavobacterium sp.; assembly: GCA_035306305.1. GTDB lineage: Bacteria > Bacteroidota > Bacteroidia > Flavobacteriales > Flavobacteriaceae > Flavobacterium. Next base: position 5,174 of record DATGOD010000179.1, on the reverse strand, counting down.
GACCTGCACCCGGTTGTCTCGATTGAAAATATGGTAGAACAAGCTAAAGGCAACGGAAACCTTGTAGTGATCACAGGCGGAGAACCTTTGATGTGGAATTTGAATCCACTCACAGCTATGCTACACGATCATAACATACAAACCAATATTGAAACATCTGGTGCACACCCGTTATCTGGTTATTGGGATTGGATTTGTTTGTCTCCGAAGAAAAACAAATTGCCTTTGCCTGAAATTTATGAAGTCGCCAACGAATTGAAATGTATCATTTACAATAATCACGATTTTGAGTTTGCCGAAGAACAAGCTCAAAAAGTAAACAAAGACGCCATTTTATATTTGCAAGTTGAATGGGACAGACGGGAAAAAATGATGCCGTTGGTTGTTGAATATGTAAAAAAAAATCCGAAATGGAGAATATCTATACAAACACATAAATATATGGATATACCTTAAATATTAAAGCTATGAAAAAGAATGCAGTTTTATTTTTACTCCTGTTTTGTACGGCTTCTGCTATGGCCCAAGCAAACAGGAATGATGTCAGGAAACTATTAGATTTGGACGGAACGATACAAAAATACACCAACTTAGTATATCGTTTTGGCAAACAACTTCCGGCAGATAAAAAGAAAAGTTTTATGAGTGATGCCGACAAAGTTGTACATCAATTTGTGGAAGTACAAGTCAAAAATTATGCAGCCGAATATACCCAAAATGAAATTTTGAAACTCATTGAGTTTTTTCAATCTCCATTAGGGAAAAAATATGTTCAAAAAGATCTCGAATCGAATAGCAACCGACATATCGAATTACAAAATTTTGAAATCGAAATTCAAGGACTCGCTATGAAATACATGATGTAACAACCAGATAACCCAATAAAAATCAACATTATGACAAAAACATGGACGTTGTTTTTTTTCTTCATTCAGGCGATGATATTCGCACAACCTGCCATAGAGAAAAAACCTCCGTATTATATCAAATCTGTACATTTCGAAAGGTCGGGGCAATCTCAAATTCCGATTTTTGCTAAAAACTCAACCATTACATTCCGATTTGACGATTTACTCGCCGCCAATACCGATTATTACTATACAATTAGCTATCACAACTATGATTGGTCCGAGTCTGAATTGGTAAAAACAGAATATCTGTCTGGGATGGATGATGTTCGCATCAAAAATATGCAAAACTCATTCAATACTTTACAATCCTATACACATTATGCTTTGTCATTGCCCAATGCAGATACCAAATTGTCTTTGTCTGGCAACTACATGATACATATTTTTGATCAAGACCGAAACGAGATTTTGAGTCGAAAATTTATTGTTTATGAAGAGCGAATCAATATCGGAATAGAAATTGCTCGACCAAGAAATCTCACAACCAGTGCCGACCGACAAAATGTATATTTTTCGTATGATTATGGCGATGTAAACTATAACAACCCACGGCAGAATTTTAAAGTCGCCATTTTCCAAAACGGTCGATTTGACAATAGCATCTCCAATGTGAAACCGCAGTATGTGATGGGCACACAATTCAGATATCGTTATGAAGAAGAAACACAATTTTGGGCAGGAAATGAGTATTGGTATTACGAAAATAGTCGGCTGTCGCAAGTAAACAATATGGTTAAAAGCGTTACGTCTGACTCTGGTTTATATAACAGCTACCTCTACCCTTTTGAACCGCGAAATTATTATACTTTTTGGGAAGATTTGAATGGGGCTTTTATCCCAAATAACAGAGATAAAGCTAACCATCAAATCGAATCTGATTATGCTTGGGTATATTTTTCGTTGAAATTAGAAGAAAAAAGAAACGAACCGATTTATATTGTTGGGCAATTCAACAATTATGAAATCAGTGATGATTATTTGTTAGAATATAATGCATCAACAGGTTTGTATGAAATCGCACTTTTGCTCAAACAAGGTTTTGTAAACTACCGATTTGTAACCGCCAAAGGACAAAAAATCAACGACGAAAACACTATTGATGGTAATTTTTATGAAACAGAAAACATCTATCAAGTATTGCTCTATTACCGAGGAAACAACGATCGATACGACGCTGTGATAGGCTATGGCGAGACAAAAAGCATAAATATCACCCAATAATTTCATCATACTTTCAAATATTCGTAAATTTGAAACCACTTTGCAAAAACAGCAAACACACTAATTTTAAATAAATAAAAAGGCTAAAATTATGTCAACAGGTTTTTTTAATGTACCAGTAGCTCAAAACGAGCCGGTGAAAACTTACGCACCAAATTCACCAGAAAGAGAAGAAGTTCTCAAAACGTACAAAGAAATGTACAACCAAGAAGTAGATATTCCACTATATATCGGAGGAGAAGAAATCCGAACTGGAAACACCAAAAATTTATTTCCCCCTTTCGACCATCAACATCACTTGGGTGTATATCATACCGCTGATGAAGCTTTGGTACAAAAAGCCATTGATTCGGCTATGGAAGCTAGAAAAAAATGGTCTCAAATGTCATGGGAACACAGAGCATCAATTTTCTTGAAAGCTGCCGAATTACTTGCTGGACCTTATCGTGCAAAAATCAACGCAGCAACCATGATTGCTCAAGCAAAAACTGTTCATCAAGCTGAGATTGACTCTGCTTGTGAGTTTATTGATTTCTTGCGTTTCAACGTACAATACATGACCGAAATCTACAAACAACAACCGGTTTCTTCTAAAGGAATCTGGAATCGTGTAGAACAACGTCCATTAGAAGGTTTTGTATATGCAATTACACCATTCAATTTCACGGCTATTTCTGGAAACTTGCCTTCAAGTGTGGCAATGATGGGGAATGTAGTAGTTTGGAAACCAGCTGCAACTCAAATCTATTCTGCCAAAGTAATCGTTGAAGTATTCAAAAAAGCAGGTTTGCCAGACGGCGTTATCAATGTGGTTTATGGTAATTCTGGTATGATTACCGATACCGTTTTGGCAAGCGAAGATTTTGCAGGAATCCATTTTACTGGTTCAACAAGTGTATTCAACAGCTTCTGGACAACTATTGGTCAAAACATCAATAAATACAAAACTTATCCGAGAATTGTTGGAGAAACCGGCGGAAAAGATTTCGTTTGGGTACACCCAAGTTCAGATGCTAAAGAAGTAGCAACAGCATTATCTCGTGGTGCTTTTGAGTACCAAGGACAAAAATGTTCGGCTGCTTCACGTGCATATATTCCTCAATCATTATGGGAAGAGGTAAAAAACTATGTAATCGAAGATGTAAAATCATTCAAAATGGGTTCTCCGGAAGATATGAGCAACTTTGTTTCTTCGGTAATCACAGAAGGTTCTTTTGACAAATTGGCCAAAGCTATCGACGACGCCAAAGCATCAAACGAAGCAGAAATTATTGTAGGTGGCGGTTACGACAAATCTAAAGGTTGGTTTATCGAACCTACGGTGATTCAAACTACCAATCCGAAATATGATACGATGGAAAGAGAATTGTTTGGACCTGTATTAACCGTTTATGTATATGAAGACAATCAATGGGAAGAAAGCTTGAAATTGGTTGACCAAACTTCTCAATATGCCTTGACTGGTGCGATTTTCTCTACTGACCGTTACGCGATTGAAGTAGCTTCAAAAGCATTGGAAAATGCGGCAGGTAACTTCTATATCAACGACAAGCCAACAGGTGCCGTTGTTGGGCAGCAACCGTTTGGTGGAGCAAGAGGTTCAGGAACGAACGACAAAGCTGGTTCGATGATCAACTTGTTGCGTTGGGTTTCGCCACGTACCATCAAAGAAACATTTGTTCCAGATACAGATTATAGATATCCTTTCTTGGGATAACAAACCAAATATAATTATCATAAAAAAGTCGATTGTATAATCGGCTTTTTTGTTTGGTGGATAAATTACTTTCTTACATATTTTTTTCGTAAATTTGCCAACTACTTTTGGGGCCGACCGGTTTTGACAGCGAGTGGAATTAAAAAGTAAGCACGTCGAGCGCTGATACACAGCTCGTAAATATCATGTTTCGACTTTTTTAAACGGCGAAGAAAATTACGCTTTAGCTGCTTAATTTCCGAAGTATAGTAGGAACAAGCCTCGTCCTGTAAGACAGGAAAGCTAAATTCTCCTTAAAAGCCTTGATTTGCGGCGTTTTGTCAAGGGGAACCGTAAAAGTAAATCTAGATGTGTTAGCGCTTCGGATACACATCGAAATCTTGAGAAGCTAAGCAAGCAACGGTTGTTTTTGACCAAGTTGCTCTGACGAAAATCTAATCAAAAACTAAACGTGTAGAAAGCTCTTTGATTGCTCGTTTGGACGAGGGTTCGATTCCCTCCGGCTCCACTAAACAAAATTACTACTCCTAGATACTATCTCGCCAATCATATCGGTAATATTATCGACTTAATCGGGAATTTCATTAACCTTATCGTAAAAACACAACTCCTGATTGATAGAATATAAACTTCTCTCGAAAGAATGCAACTTTCTTTTTTTTACTATCTACACGAAAGATTTGTGCGGGAGCTGAGAACTATAGCTGTCCTGGTTTAAAAAAACTAACAGCGATTACAATTAGAAAAGAGAAAATAGCATAAATGATTACTAAAATATTCCCAACAATCCTTTGCTTTTTAGATTCAGTAGAATATTAATTACAATATTTTTCCATCTCTTTTTATGAAAGAAATAAAAGCAACTAATTAGAATGAAGACTGCTACAGCTAATCCTGCTTGATATCCATTGGAATAAAAAAACGGAATAAGATTTAATTTTGTCAAGAAGCCGTTAATTGCAAAAATATTCAACCAAATGAGTAACCCAAAATTTATAATTGCAGCATATTCTGCAATATCATACAGAGATCCTTTTTCATGAGCTCGATACAACTTATAAAATAAATAATCTAAATACTTCATAATTAAAATTTAAACAAGCTTTACTCGTTGATTATATCTATCATCCACTTTCCTACAAACTTAACCATTCATTTTCTAAAAAGCAATCCACCTAAAACCTTAATTCATCTCCATAACAAAAAATACCGAAACTAAAAACTACCCTAAATCGTTTTTAAATTCTAACTTTGCCATAGAAAAACATAGAGCAAAATGGTTTACAAATTCAGAGTTATATTAGACACCGAAGAGGATGTTTTTA
>DATGOD010000178.1:0-12297 GCA_035306305.1 Flavobacterium sp. | reverse complement strand
TCTTCGATTTCTGCTTCTGGTGGATAAAATGATAATCCTATTTTAAGAACATCTTTACGACATTTTTCTAAAAAACTATCGTAAAAACCTTTGCCGTAACCAATTCTGTTTCCAATTTGGTCATAAGCCAATAGCGGAATGAAAACAACATCTATTTGTTTGTCATCAACCGGAAATCCATCAATCGGTTCAGGAATATTGTAGTCATTTTTTTTGATTGTAGTCGTGTCGGTAAGCAAAACGTGTTGCATGGTCATATTGCTGAAATCGGTGCGAGAAATTACCACATTTTTGTCTTTTCCAAATAAAATTTGCAGGAGATAATTGGTGTTCACTTCTTTTTGTTCTTCAATGGGCAAAAAGATATGATAAGTCTGAAAATTCCAAATATCGCTTTGCAGACTTTGGTTGGCAATCGCCAAGCTCATATCTTCTATTTCGTCGGCAGAAAGCTGGTTGCGTAATGCTTTGTATTTTGTTCGGAGTTCTTTTTTATTCATTTTTTTAATTCGGTTGAAATATGATAAACTGCATCGCCTTGAAAGACAATCGGTGCTTGATTTTCATTGATGATATAGCCCGAATTCGGTGCCAAAACTTGTTCTTCGATTTCTCCGTAAGGGTCAGAAATGGTGGCCAAAACTTCGCCTTCTGTAACGAAATCACCATATTTGGTTTGGCTGTGAAATAATCCGGAATATGGAGCACGCACCCAAGTAGATTCGGCAATAAAAATGGGTTCGGTTCGGATTTCATCCGTGGAAAAATCATTGTTGAGCATACCCAAACTATCCAATAATCGCATGATTCCAGCAATTCCTTCTTCAACAATATCATGGTTGATGTCGATAGATTTTCCGCCTTCAAACAATAAATATTTTACTTCGATTTCATCACAAGATTTTCTGAATGAACCATCAATGTTATCAGAATACAAAATAAATGGAGGCTGAAATGCTTTAGCCAGATTTTCCAATTCGGGATTTCCGGGAGCGATACGAATTTGCGAAGCGTTGAATCTGCTCATTCCTCCGGCGTGAAAATCAATTACATAATCAACATGCGGAACAATATCGTTCATCAAATGATAAGCAAATCTTCCTGCGAGTGAACCGTTGGGCGTACCAGGAAATACGCGGTTCAAATCTCGGCCGTCCGGAAATTGGCGAGATTGATTGACAAACCCAAAAACATTGATTACTGGAATACAAATGATGGTGCCGGCTTGTGGTAAATGTATTCGTCGGCGAACGATTTGTCGGACGATTTCGATGCCGGTAAGTTCGTCGCCATGCAGACCGGCAGTGAGCAAAACGGTTGGACCTTCGTGGATTGATTTTGAAATAATAATCGGAACATCCATTTCGGTCATGGTGTGCAATTTGGCAATATTGAGCCGAATGGTTTTGGTTTCGCCCGGAATTACTTTTTGTCCGAGTATTTCTAAAGTGTTGTTTGTAATCATTTGTGCAAATTTAGGGTTGCCAAAACAGTTTGTCAAATTCTGCAACTTGATTGTTTTTCACATTTACGCCTTCGTTTTCCAATAATTGTTGCATGAGATTAGTGCCTTCAAAATGATGTTTTCCGCTGAGCATTCCTTGCCGATTGACCACGCGATGTGCTGGAATATCTTCTTGATTATGAGAAGCATTTAACGCATAACCAACCATTCGGGCAGATTGTGGCGAACCAATTTTTCGGGCAATGGCTCCGTAGGTGGTTACTCTGCCAAACGGAATTTGTTTGGTAACTTCGTAAACCTTATCAAAAAACGATTTTTCGTCGGACATTATCGAAATACTTTTATGGCGTTTATCCCTGCAATAATCAAGGATAAAACACCTAAGATAGGGTAAATTTTTTGTACAACATACAAATCGTTGGCTTTTTTTTGTTGTCCAAGCCAAAGATATAAGGAAAAAGCAAAATAAGCTCCGATGGTTACGCCGATGCTCAAAGAAAGTATGCTTGGCAGATAAAAATCAAACAGGTTGTTTTCTTTTAAGGATAAACTGAGGAAAACGTAAAATAGTATCGTGAAAATATTGAGAATAGCAAGGATGATTCCGTAAAAGAATGGCTTAGACATTATTTTTTGGATTTTCGTTTGGCTAATTTTTGTAGGAGTTTTTTTCTTTTTTTTGCAGAAAAAATAGATAGCTAAGCCGAGAAAAATAGCAATGCCTATTTCGTTGATGATATCGGAAACATACGGATTCTGATTAATAAATCGGGCGAAATATACCGATAAAAATGTTTGCAAAAAGATAATTAACAAAGCTCCGCCGATAAATTTCATTGCAGCTGATTTGCCTTGTTGAACGGTAATTTGCAATATAGATGTATTGAGAATACCAGGTATTGCGCAACCAAATGTTCCGGTAAAAATGCCAATGAGTATAATCCAAATCCAATCCATTTATTTGATAATGAATTGGATGTAAGTAATCGGTTTGCCTTGCTCCAAATACTGTTGTTCATAGAAAGTTTGAATGCTGGTTACTTCTTCCGGAGCACCTTCATTTCGGTATATATGATGGTTAGCGTAGAGTACTTCGTGTCCAGCACCGTGTAATAATCCGAGTGTATAACCATGCATAAATTCGCTGTCGGTTTTGAGATGCATCAAGCCGTTGGGTTTCAAAACCTTTTTATATCTGTCCAGAAAAACCTGATTGGTCAAGCGGTGTTTGGTGCGTTTGTATTTAATTTGTGGGTCAGGAAAAGTAATCCAAATTTCGTCCACTTCGCCTTTGTCAAAAGCATACTCAATCAGCTCGATTTGTGTACGTAAAAAAGCTACATTTGAAATGTTGTTCTCAAACGCCGTTTTGGCACCTCGCCAAAATCGAGCACCTTTGATGTCTATTCCAATAAAATTTTTGTTTGGAAATTTTTTCGCCAATCCAACTGTATATTCGCCTTTACCACACCCGAGTTCCAGTACTACCGGATTATTGTTACCAAAAACTTTCTCCCGCCAGTTGCCTTTCAGCTCATATCCTGCCATTAATAATTCCCGGTTGGGCTGATAAACGTTTCCGAATGTTTCGTTTTCTCTAAATCGCTTGAGTTTATTTTTACTTCCCACAGATTAAAAATTTCTGCAAAAGTACAAATTATTTTTACCTTTGCATCATGGATATTTTATACCAAAATCGAGAATGGTGGTCTGTTGATTGGTCAATCGGGCTTTTTGTGTTGGCATTTGCTTTGCTGGCAGTGAATCGTTTGATTTATCATGTTCGTTTCGAGGAGTTTATGAAATTACCTCTTTCTGATAAATATATCAAGATATACAGAGACCCGGCAAACCTGAAATCTTCTTTTACCATTTCGATGTTTGCCATTCAATTGGTTTCTTTTTCTTTTTTGATATTGCTTTTTCTTGGCACACAAAATTATCTCAACCAATATGATTGGATAGATTTTATAAAGGTTATTAATTTCTTAATACTTTTTGTGATAACCAAATATCTAATTGAGAAAATTATATCAGAACTTTTTGATATCCAGGTTTTTGCTGACAGATATAATTTGCTTAAGGTCAATTATCGCACTTACCTCGGAATAATTTTGTTACCGCTTTCTATGTTGATGTTTTTTCAGCCAAAGTTGCTGAACGTCGGTTTGTTGATAGCGTTGGTAATGGTGGTATTTATCAATGTTTTATTGTTTGTAAAAATATATAAATCAAACAGAAAAGCGATTGTGAGTAATTTATTTTATTTTATTTTGTATCTTTGCACCCTTGAAATAGCACCTTATTTAATTCTCTACAAGTGGATTGAAAATTATTAAGCGAAAAAAAAGTGAAAAAGGATGAAAGTAAAATCAATACTGATATCACAGCCCGAACCCAAGGCAGAGAATTCCCCATACTTTGATATTCAACAAAAGTATAAACTCAAAATTGATTTTAGACCTTTTATTGAAGTAAACGGAGTTCCTGTAAAGGAAATCAGACAACAGAAAATTGACTTGAATGATTTTTCGGCGATTATTTTGACTAGCCGAAATGCAGTTGACAACTATTTTAGAGTGGCAGAAGAAATGCGGTACAAAGTGCCAGAAACGATGCGTTATTTTTGCCAGTCAGAGGCGGTAGCTTATTATTTACAAAAGTACGTAGTTTACAGAAAAAGAAAGATTTATGTCGGTAAAAAAGACTTTGCCGATATGACACCAATGTTTAAAAAATATAGCTCAGAAAAATTTCTTTTTCCATCCTCAGATAAATTAAATGACGACGTGGTAAAAACTTTGGAAGATTTGAAGTTAAACTGGAAACAAGGTGTTTTTTTCCGAACCGAAATGGCAGATTTATCCGATTTACGTGAAGTAAAATACGATGTTTTGGTATTCTTTAGTCCAACCGGAATCAATTCATTATTCCATAATTTCCCTGATTTTGAACAAGGGAAAACGCGTATTGGAGTATTTGGCAATACAACCAAAAAAGAAGCAGAAGACATGAATCTTCGGGTTGATATTATGGCTCCAACACCCGAAACGCCATCAATGACAATGGCTTTGGAAAAATATATTAGCAAAGCAAATAAGAAATAAAAAAGAAAAAGCTGCTCAAATCGGGCAGCTTTTTTGTTTGTCTCTTTTACTCATAACCGAGTTTTGTTCTCACTCGTTTCAATGTTGCTTGTGCTACATTTTTGGCTTTTTCTGCGCCAGTATCAAGCAACTTATCTACTTCTTCTCGGTGGGACATATAGTAATCATATTTTTCGCGAGCATCTTTGAATTTTTCCAAAATCAATTCAAACAAAGCTGTCTTTGCATGACCATAGCCATAATTTCCGCCCAAGTAATTTTCTTTCATCTGAGCAGTTTGCTCCGGTGTTGCCAAAAGTTTGTACAAAGCGAAAACATTGCAAGTATCCGGATTTTTAGGTTCTTCTAGCGGTGTATTGTCTGTCACGATTCCCATGATTTGCTTTTTTAAAGCTTTGTTGGGTTGAAAAATATCAATAAAATTATTTCTAGATTTACTCATTTTATTTCCGTCTGTGCCAGGAATAATCATCACGTTTTCGTCGGTTTTTGCTTCAGGTAAAACAAATGTTTCTCCCATTTGATGATTAAAACGAGCCGCAACATCGCGTGTGATTTCTATGTGTTGCAATTGGTCTTTCCCAACCGGGACCAATTCGGCATCATACAGTAAAATGTCTGCAGCCATCAACATTGGATAGGTAAATAGTCCGGCATTGACATCAGAAAGGTAATCTTGTTTGTCCTTGAATGAATGTGCCAAAGTGAGTCTTTGAAATGGAAAAAAACAGCTCAAGTACCAAGTTAATTCTGTGGTTTCTGTTACATCCGACTGTCGGTAGAAAGTAACTTTGTCGATATCCAAACCGCAAGCCAACCACGCAGACGCCACGCTGTAAGTGTTTTCTCTCAACAATTTTCCGTCTTTGATTTGGGTAGCCGAGTGTAAATCTGCAATAAATATAAACGAATTGTCTTGGCTATTATTAGCCATGTCGATTGCAGGTAAAATTGCACCTAATAAGTTTCCTAAATGTGGCGTTCCTGTACTTTGCACGCCTGTTAATATTTTCGCCATTTTGTGTTTTTCTTTGAGCTACAAAGCTATTGATTTCCTTTTTTTATCTACCAATTTTTTACTCAAAATTAGTAATTAGGTATAATAATTCAGTAATTTCGTGGTTCTGTTACAGACTATTTTTATGCGAATACTGAAATATACTGGATGGTTTTTCTGGAAAGTGTGGTTTTATCTGCTTATGGCGGTTGTCATTCTTCTATTATCACCATTGTTAATCATCAGTTTGTCTAACGAGCGATGGTATGGTTTTTTCTTTCGCTTGGCAAAGTTGTGGGCATTTATATTGTTTTATGGAATGGGGTTTCGCTATCAGTTACACAATCAGCAGTCGTTGGATAAACAAGGAAGTTATATGTTTGTTGCTAATCACACTTCGATGATGGATATTATGCTGATGCTTATTTTGAACAAAAATCCGTTTGTTTTTATCGGTAAAAAAGAATTAGAAAAAATGCCTTTGTTTGGTTTTTTCTATAAAAAAGCAAGTATAACCGTCGATAGAAGTAGTGCCAAAAGCCGAAAAGAATCGATTGAAAAATCCAGACAGAAATTAAGCAAAGGAACAAGTATTTGTATATTTCCGGAAGGAGGCGTGCCCGACGAAGGGATGACTTTAGACGAATTTAAAGACGGAGCTTTTCGTTTGGCAATTGATTTTCAGATACCGATTGTCGCCTATACTATTGTCGGACTCAAACAGCATTTTCCGTATCGTTTTTGGGGAGGTAAACCCGGAAATATAAACGTGTATATGCATCCGCTTTTTCAAACGAATGGTTTGACGCAAAAAGATAAACCAGTGTTGAAACAAAAAGTTAGAGAGAATATTTTACATCAATTATAGGATAAGAATTTACAAATTACAAAAAATTAATAATATCAAACTGATGAAACAAAAATCCAGTCGAAGTTTGTTTGTAGGTGCACTACTGTTCCTAATTTATGAGAGGTGTTTCTATTTGCTTTTTGCTTTGAATGAAATTACTTTCTTGCATTTCAAAGGAACAGAAGACTCATATGTAACAGGGTTAATTTTAGCTTTAATTATAATTAATGTTGTGGTGTTTTGTTTGTACAAAAGTTTTGTTAAGTATATTGCTTTTAAAATCTATGTTCTTAAACTTATTTTTTTTATATTGATAATTATGATAATGAATGCTATATCAAATTATTGTCTTGGTTATTTAGGAGCAAGTGGAATAGAGGCGGAGAATAAAGAGATATATTTCAAATATTACGAATACAAAAGTGTTGCTTTTATTGTTAATACAATTGCTTTATTTTTTTTCTTTGCATACTATATTTTAGGAATGTTTAAAAGTAAAAAATAATTGATTTTCAAGAATATTAGCCTTTAATATAGCCTTAGAAAAATACTTATTAGAGCTTTTACTTCATTAAACAACGATAATCACACAATAAAATGGTAATTTTGCAGTCCAAAAAGATTTTGAATTATGAGCTTTACCGATGAAATTGCCAAACGACGAACCTTTGGTGTGATTGCCCACCCCGATGCCGGAAAAACCACGCTTACCGAAAAATTATTGCTCTTCGGTGGAGCAATTCAAGAAGCCGGAGCTGTAAAAAGCAATAAAATCAAAAAAGGAGCTACTTCCGATTTTATGGAAATCGAACGACAAAGAGGAATTTCTGTGGCTACATCGGTATTGGCATTCAACTATAGAGACAAGAAAATCAATATTCTGGATACACCCGGACACAAAGATTTTGCCGAAGACACATTTAGAACGCTCACTGCGGTAGATTCTGTGATTGTGATTATTGACGTGGCGAAAGGGGTAGAGGAACAAACCGAAAAATTGGTCGAAGTTTGCCGGATGCGAAATATTCCGATGATTGTTTTTATCAACAAATTGGATAGAGAAGGAAAAGACGCTTTTGACCTTTTGGACGAAGTAGAAAAAAAACTCAATCTCAATGTTACTCCGCTTTCTTACCCAATCGGAATGGGTTATGATTTCAAAGGAATTTATAATATTTGGGAAAAAAACATCAACCTATTTTCTTCTGATAGCAAAAAAAATATCAACGATTTGATTACCGTTTCTGATTTATCTTCAGACGAATTGGACAATCTTGTTGGTAATGCAAGTGCCGACAAACTCCGAGAAGAATTGGAAATGGTCGAAGAAATTTATCCGGATTTTAATCGAGATGAATATTTGTCAGGCGAATTGCAACCCGTTTTTTTCGGTTCGGCTTTGAATAATTTTGGTGTTCGCGAATTGTTGGATTGTTTTGTAGAAATCGCTCCATCGCCGCGACCAAAGGATTCCGACACACGAACAGTTCGTCCGGAAGAAGATAATTTTTCAGGATTTGTGTTTAAAATTCACGCCAATATGGATCCGAAACACAGAAATCGATTGGCTTTTGTGAAAATTGTATCCGGAACTTTCGAGAAAAATAAAGCTTATCAACATGTTCGATTGGGTAAAAACCTCAAATTTTCTAGTCCGAATGCTTTTTTTGCAGAGAAAAAAGAAATCGTCGATATTTCGTATGCCGGTGATATTGTCGGATTGCCCGATACCGGAAATTTCAAAATAGGCGATACGCTGACCGAAGGAGAAAAAATGAATTTTAGAGGAATTCCGAGTTTCTCTCCCGAACATTTCCGATATATCAATAATGCTGATCCGATGAAATCTAAACAACTCGAAAAAGGAATCGATCAGTTGATGGATGAAGGTGTAGCACAGCTTTTTACGCTCGAAATGAATGGGCGGAAAGTAATCGGAACGGTTGGAGCATTGCAATATGAAGTGATTCAATATCGTTTGGAACATGAATATGGTGCCAAATGTACATACGAAAATTTCCCAGCTTTTAAAGCCTGTTGGGTACGTCCAGAAGGTCCGAAAAACGAAGAGTTTGCAGAATTTCAACGGGTGAAACAAAAATTTTTAGCAAGAGATAAATCGGGACAATTGGTGTTTTTGGCAGATTCGGAATTTTCTATTCAGATGACGCAAAGCAAATATCCGACGGTTAAATTGACCTTTGTTTCAGAAAATGTATAAAAAAACTAGCTATGAACGATATTAAAATAACGATTATTGACCGAAACGGCGAAACGCATATCATCGATGCACCAACTGATATGGGAATGAATCTCATGGAGTTGATTCGTGCGTATGAATTGGCAGAAGAAGGTACTTTGGGTATTTGTGGAGGAATGGCGATGTGTGCTTCGTGTCAATGTTATGTGCTGAATGAAAATGAGGTGGTCGAATTGCCTGAAAAAAATCCGGATGAAGAAGCGATGTTGTGGGAAGCTTATCACGTGGAAGACAATAGCCGACTAAGCTGTCAGATAGCTATCACGCCCGAAATAGACGGTTTGAAAATACAAATTGCTCCAGAGCAGTGATTGAGATTAAAAAAGAGAGCTAAATGACAGCTCTCTTTTTTATTAAATTAGAAAAATGTGTAGCCGAGTGTTAGACTGAGGTAACTCCGTTTCCAATTATCTTCAGAGTTGTTGCTCAAATTGGCTAAACCTAAATTATATTTTACACTTAACTCTATGTTTTCGGCGAAAATTAAGCCAGCGCCGCCGTAAATGCTGTAAGTTAAGAAGTTAATATCTACATCATCTGAGTACATCCAGTTTTTTAGAATATTTCCTTCTATTTGTAGTCCGCCGAAAAACTGATAATCTCTTTGTTGAACATAATTGATGCCGACTGTACCACCAATGGTATGAATTGTCAAATCTTCGGTATCTTCATTTTCAAATTTAGCTCCCAGATTGTGATAAGATATTCCAAATTTTAAATAAATATTTTCGTTGAATTCTTTGTAATTATTTAAAGCCGCCGAAAAGCCAATTCGAGGTTTGGCGCCTTCCATATTAGGAATTGTAGTTAAATTTGCTCCAACTTCAATGTTTCCATAACAATCTAAGCATAAAAAACCGTCTCCGTAGTATTGAGAATGTGACTGATTAGAAAATCCGATAAGAGCAAGTAGTAAAAGTAAATTTTTTTTCATGGTAATTAAGAGTTTTGTGTTAATTCAGGGATTGATTACATTGGTTATATGCTTCTATAATTGCATAAGGACCTTTTCCTTCCATCATTTTGTCGTAATCTACTTTCTCTACTAAATCTGGACAATCAGGAAATAATGCGTCTTGGTATTTTTCAATCATATTCCGGTAATATTTTCTTATTCCGATACCATACGAAAGAGAATAAATCGAAAAGAAAGTTTCTTCATTTACTTTACTGATAGAATAGTTGTGATGAACCTCTATATATGTAACAAAAACGCCAAGTTTGTCGGAACCTTTTATTCTGTTTATTTCAAAAGAAAGACCAAGTTTTCCAACAACAAAGCCATCATCGGTAACGTGTTCAACTAACGTGAAAACTTTTTTCTTCTTTTTATTTTTCTTAGAATATTCTCTACCTGCTAAAAACACATATTTATCTTCACCTTCGTTCAACTCCAAGAAAATGTATTTTAATAATTCTTTTTTAATACTAGCTCTTTTTCCATCTTTTTTTACTTTCAAATTAGGATTTCCATTGCTAATAGGGAATAGGATCTCTAGCGTTTCAGAAGTGCCATCATCATATACGATTTCGCCTGGGTAATATTTTGCCATAAGCGTAAAAGGCAAAAAGAATAATGTTAGTAGTAAGATTTTTTTTAACATACTTTTGTATTTGATTGATAAATTAATATATGAAGGTTTCAAATGTAGAATAAAAATTATCAAAAACAAAAAATAAAGTTAAAATACAAAGTTTTTTTCTTTTGGAATAAGTGTAGTAAATCGAAATAAAAAAAACTCCTTTCAATTAAATTTAATAATTTAGCGGTTTAAACGCAGTTTATGATCAAGATGTTGACCAACATAGGTAAATATTTCATTATGCTGGGCGAAGCTTTTCGTCGTCCGACAAAGTGGAGTATGATGAAAAACCTGATTTTTAAAGAGATTAATGAATTGATTATAGGTTCTTTAGGGATTGTTACGTTTCTCTCTTTTTTCATCGGAGCAGTAGTTACCATTCAAACAGCACTCAACTTGAGCAACCCAATTATTCCGAAATATTTGATCGGTTTTACGGCAAGACAATCTATAATTTTGGAGTTTTCGCCAACATTCGTTTCCATTATTATGGCAGGGCGTATGGGCTCATATATCACTTCAAGTATCGGAACAATGAAAGTAACCGAACAAATAGATGCCTTGGAAGTCATGGGAATCAATTCGCTCAATTATCTCGTTTTTCCAAAATTGGTAACCACGCTTGTCTATCCCTTTTTGATTACCATTAGTATGTTTATCGGGATTTTTGGTGGATACATCGCCGGAACATTAGGGCATTATTTAACAGCCGAAGAATTTATCATCGGTTTGCGAGATACTTTCATCCCTTTTCACGTTTTTTATGCATTTATTAAATCTACTATTTTCGGATTTCTGTTGGCCTCTATTCCGTCCTATTTCGGATATTATATGCAAGGCGGTGCTTTAGAAGTAGGAAAAGCAGCAACCAAATCATTCGTTTGGACAAGTGTTGCCATTATTATTGCCAACTATATATTAACCCAAATATTGCTGACCTGATGATTGAAGTAAAAGACATCGTAAAATCCTTCGACGGCAAAAAAGTACTGAAAGGAATTACTACACAATACGAAGCCGGAAAAACTAATCTGATAATCGGTCAGTCTGGTTCCGGAAAAACGGTTTTGCTCAAAACACTTTTGGGTGTTCATCAACAAGATAGCGGACAAATTTTGTTTGATGGGAAACGATACGCAAGTTTGAGTTTGGACGAAAAAAGAGATTTGCGGACAAAAATCGGGATGGTTTTTCAAGGAAGCGCATTATTTGATTCGATGAATGTAGAGGAAAACATCGCTTTTCCGTTGAGAATGTTTACCAATAAATCCAACAAAGAAATTGCCGAACGCGTGCAAGAAGTTATCGAACGCGTGAATTTGGTAGATGCCAATAAAAAAATGCCTTCGGAAATTTCGGGCGGAATGCAAAAAAGAGTAGCCATTGCCAGAGCGATTGTGAATAATCCAAAATATTTGTTCTGCGATGAACCTAATTCTGGTTTGGACCCAAAAACAGCTATCGTTATCGATACTTTGATTCAAGAAATCACCCACGAATACGGAATTACAACCGTTATTAATACTCATGATATGAATTCTGTACTCGAAATCGGCGAACATATCGTATTTCTGAAAAATGGAAAATTGGTTTGGAGCGGAAACAGTCAGGAAATCCTAAAAACAGACAATCCAGATATTGTTGATTTTGTGTATTCGTCAAATTTGTTGAAAGAAATCAGAGCTTTTCATTTAGAACACAAGTAAAATGTTTTTCATCAGGAAAGATTCTATCGAGAAAAAACTCATTGAATTGGGCTACATCGAAGTAGTGAAAAATTATCGTAAGCAGCTTAAAAACAAGCAGCTCAACAAAGTAGAATGGCAAAAAGCGTTGGATGATTTTTACCAATCTGTTGCTCAAAAAAAAGAGGGGAAACAAAATGTGAATGTCGCCGTTAGTCAAACTTTTGACGACGATGAGGTGTTGCCGGCATTAAATGTCACCAAAATCTCTTTGCCCGAATACGACATCGATTTTATCAAAAATAAAATCTTTCACGATTATAAAAATTCTGAAAAATTAGTCCTCTCGG
>DATGOD010000177.1:0-2105 GCA_035306305.1 Flavobacterium sp. | reverse complement strand
TAGCCTTTTAAATATATAGATAGTTTACAAAACATCAAAAAGAAATTAAAACATGCCTCAAAAAGCCTTATTTATTAATTCTGAAATTTGGATTCTGGTATTCGGTGGAGCCTTTCAGCGTGCCAATGTCTATAAGGAGAATATAAGCGAAAACCAAAGAAAGGAATTTCGAGAGTTTTTGATGGGCTATGTTGATTCAGAATTATTACCTCAATATAAGACTGTAGTCAACGAAGATGCACATATCCAAAACATTGAAAGTTTAATTGCTCATGCAAATCAAAAAGCAGAATTATTAAAAGAGAATAGATTGAGATTTGGTGTAGCTCAAAAGATAGTTAATCTATTTTTGAAATACCATTGGTGTTTGGGTAATATTGAGTGTCCACCTCATTTTCCCGTTGACCGAATTATCCAAGGAAAGTTAAAAATCCCAATAACTGCCTGGACAGAAATGGACGATGTTGAGCAGTATAAGGAAATTATAAATTTCGCAAAAGAAAAAGCTTCAGCAGAAGGTCTAAGCTTAGCGCAATGGGAATTGCAGAATTTTTCAAGAAGATTTTCTATCGCGTAAGAATTATATTGTCCGTTATTTCAGTCATTTTTATTCTATTTGTATAGAATAACGTACATTTTATGAAAAAGCAAGTTATTTTACCCAAGCATAAGAACGCATTAGCTCAAATGGGCGAACAGATAAAATTGGCGCGCAAACGCCGTAAATTAACCGCGGTGCAAGTAGCAGAACGAGCCGATATTTCTCGTTCTACCTTAAGTTTAATCGAAAAAGGTGAACCCAGTGTAGCTATGGGAGCGTACTTCAATGTATTGCGCGTATTGGGTTTACAAGACGATTTTTTGAAATTAGCTTCTGATGATGAATTTGGTAGAAAATTACAGGATTTAGGGCTTTTGTAAATTTTTATATGTTACAAAAACGCCAAAATTGTAACACGTTATTTTTATAGGTTACAAAAATCGAAAAAACTCAACTTGAGAAATACAAAAAAGTTAGTTGTTCGAAAATTTCGATTAACTAAACAAAGGAATATTAAAAAATGATAAGCGAAAATAAACACATAGAGTTCAAGCAAAAAGTAACGCCGGAATTGGAAAAAGAAGTGGTCGCTTTTTTAAATTCCAATGAAGGCGGTGTGATTTATATTGGCATAGATAAAAATGGTCTTCCTGTTGGTGTGAGTGATGCCGATAACGAACAATTACTTATCAAAGACCGTTTAAAAAACAATATTTTGCCATCTTGTATGGGGTTGTTCGATTTGGTCATCGAGCAGAAAGAAGGCAAAGAGATCATTAAAATCATTGTTGCCGGAGGTTATGAAAAACCGTATTATGTAAAGAAATACGGACTTTCTGAAAAAGGTGCTTTTATCCGTGTAGGTAGTTCGGCAGAACCAATGCCTACCCGACAAATCGAACAGCTTTTTAGCAAACGAATCCGAAATTCGATTGGAAATATGAAATCGCCCAAACAGGCTTTACAGTTTCAGCAATTGCATATTTATTACCAATCTATTGGGAAAACTTTGAACGAACAGTTTGCCCGAAATCTGGAATTGCTTACAGATGATGAAAGTTACAATTATGTTGCGTATTTGATGAACGATATCAACAATATTTCTATAAAAGTAGCTCGTTATCAAGGCTTAAATCGGGTTGATTTGGTAGAAAGCAACGAATATGGGTATGAATCATTAGTTAAAGCCACGCATCAGGTTTTGGATAAATTGAATTTAGAAAATCGCACCTTAACCAAAATCACGTCGAAAGAGCGCAAAGAACAGCGGTTATGGAATGCCATTGCTTTGCGTGAGGCTGTTATCAATGCTTTTGTACACAATGACTACACGAAAGAAGTTGCTCCTAAATTTGAAATTTTCGACGATCGTTTGGAAATTACTTCTTACGGTAGTTTGCCTGAAGGGCTTTCAAAATCCGAGTTTTTTGAAGGGTATTCCATTATTCGCAACAAAGAATTGATGCGAATTTTCAAAGATTTGGATTTGGTAGAACAATTAGGTTCCGGTATTCCGAGGATTTTACAAGCCTATTCTAAAGATAGTTTTGATTTTTCTGAAAAC
>DATGOD010000176.1:0-40663 GCA_035306305.1 Flavobacterium sp. | reverse complement strand
TCACCTCTTCCCATTCCGCACAGAGAAGTTAAGCCCGATTGCGCAGATGGTACTGCAATACCATGCGGGAGAGTATGTCGCCGCCTTGTTTTTTAGTAAAACCCAATCTGAAAAGATTGGGTTTTCTTTTTTTATAGGTGTATAGCATTCTTAAACCTCTAGTAAATACTTTTTTTCTTTTTTATATTTTGTGCGATTGTTTTTTTAATCTTTAAATGGCGCTACTAAATAAAAAAAGATCATCTTATGATAATTAGAAATTAAACATCTTCCCGATTATCACTTTCTTCTTTTTTACCTTTTTCAATTAATTCATTGACTTCCTGAATTTCGTCTTTTTCAAGATTTTCAACTTCTTCTTTTTGTTGGTTGGCTTTTTGCTGGTTGATATAAAAAGTACAACCTATCGGGAAATGATCTGATCCGACAGATGGGTAAGTAAAAAGCTTTTCTATAAAAATATCAGGACTGTGAAAAAGCAAATCTAAAGGAACGCGAAAGAACCAATATTTTGCATGAAATGTTGCCAAAATTCCCCGACCGATACGAGCATCTATCAAACGGCTGGTTTTTCTAAATAGCACCGACGATTTTGCCCAAGCAACATTATTGAAATCTCCGGTTACGAGAACAGGGGTTTGATAATTTCTCACGCGTTTGGCAACACTTAGTAAATCTCCATCTCGTTCTTTTGAGTTTTCTTCTTCCGTTGGACTTGGCGGCGGCGGATGTACACCGAAAAAAACAAAACGGTGTCCGTCGCGGGTTTCCAGTTCGGCTTCGATACTTGGTAAATCATCGGCAACAAAGTAATGTGTTTGAATTCTATGCACTTTTAGTTTGGTGTAAAAATGCATGCCATAAGTGTTTTCTAAAGTTACTTTTTCATAATTCGGATATTCTTTTTCGAGTTCTCGCATTGCTTTTTCCCAATCGCTATTGCTTTCCATCGTGAGGAAAATATCGGGTTTTTCTTCTTTGATTAATTTTGTAAATATTTGAAATTCAGTATTGAATTGATATATGTTGCAAGAGATGATTTTTATTCTGTCTGAAGAACTATTCTCCGATTGCGTAGGTGTGTTTTTCCGCCAGAATTTGGAGTAATGCATCAAAATATAAGCGTGATAAATCATTAGAGATAATTGAATTATTTGGATAATCCAAAGCCATTTTGATGTTTTGAGATAAAAACAAGCACTAATAAAAATGACGATTTGCAATACAAATAGTTGTAGTTTGATAAATTCTGGCACACGAAAAACCCAATGTTGATTTTGGATAAATGGGAGTATGCTGAGTAATATCAATAATGAGGAAATGATAATGATAGCCGTTGTCATATTGAAAAATTAGCGAGTAGCCCAAATTTAAGACAATTAAAATCAGGGTAAATAATATTAACTGTTAAAATCGTTAGGGGGCATTTACATTCCGGTTCGAATGGCCTCAACAGGATCGAGTTTTGAGGCAGAAATGGCGGGTAAAATTCCAGACAGTAAGCCAATAAAACCAGCTAATGAAATTCCGATGAGGACATTGGTAAAACTGAGAACAAAATCAAAATCTACCATTGCCGAAACGCCTAAGGCTATCAACCATACCATTATTATCCCTACCAATCCGCCGATGATTGATAAAATTACGGCTTCGAATAAAAATTGATATAGCACGAAATGATTTTTGGCACCCAATGATTTTTGAATACCGATGATGTGCGTGCGTTCTTTGACCGAAACAAACATGATATTAGCGATACCAAATCCGCCAACCATTAGTGAAAATCCTGAAATTATCCACCCCACGATATTTAGATTTAAAATGATAGAATCGACAAAGCTTGTTAAACCAGAAAATTCGTTAAGAAAAAAATTGTCAATATCGTCAGGTTTTAAACCTCTATAATTGCGTAGCCTTTGAGAAATATTGTCTTTAAATAATTGTTGGTCGTAATTTTTCTGTGGTTTTATAGCAATAGCAGATGTAAAATATCGGTTGTTTTGTCCGAAATTATTGCGAATAAAATTACTAGAGATGTAAACCAAACCATCTTTGCTTTGTCCGAAAGGGCTGGCACCTTGCTTTTCGATTACACCGATAACAGTAAATTTTTTACCCATTAATCGAACCGTTTTTCCAATCGCATCTTGATTGTCAAACAAAGTGTTTTTGACTTCGTATCCAAGCACAATAACCGGAGTTCCAGAAGCATCTTCGGCTTCATTAAAAAAGCGTCCTTCGGCAATTTTGATGTTTTCAATTAGGACAAAATCAGCACTGCATGGAGTTAAACTCACAGATTTTGCCGTATTATTTTCGTGTTTGATGTTGTATTGTCCCATAAAATAATTGAACGAAATTTTGTCGATGCCTTCAGCACTTCTTTTGAGCATTTCATATTCGTCGTAAACAATATCGGGAAATTGTTCGATTTTCCAAGACGGAACTTCACTCGGACCAAAAGAGAGTTTCGAGACAAAAAGCATGTTGCCGTCAAGATTAGAAAGCTCGCTGCGAATACTTTTGTCCATCGAATCTACTGCAGCCAACACGGCGATAATAGAAAATATACCAACTGTTACACCAAGTAGTGATAAAAGTGTTCTTAATTTATTGTTTTTTAATGCGTTAAGAGCAAATAATAAACTTTCTTTAAGGAGTCTGAGGTACAACATATTTTTGTGTATATCTTGATTAATCAGTAGCGAAAGAAACAGATTTGTTACAAAAATAGCTAAAAACTTTTCTGCAAATTGTTTTGGAGAATCTTTGTGTTAATTGCTTAACAAACATTAATTTTGCATTTTTAAATCCAAATATTATGTCAGTCAAAAAAACGATTCAATCAGCTTTAATTTCTGTATTTGATAAAACAGGATTAGAACCGATAGTCCAACAACTTCATCAAAATAACGTAACTATTTATTCGACCGGAGGCACCGAAACATTTATCAAGCAATTAGGAATTCCTGTGATTGCTGTTGAAGATGTTACTTCTTATCCGTCTATTTTGGGCGGCAGAGTGAAAACGCTTCATCCGAAGGTTTTTGGCGGAATTTTGAATCGTCAAGACAATGAGCAAGATGTTCGAGAAATGGCGGAATATGAAATTCCTCAGTTAGATTTGGTTATTGTAGATTTATATCCATTTGAAAAAACAGTTGCCTCTGGAGCTTCTGAAGCCGATATTATTGAAAAAATTGATATTGGCGGAATATCTTTGATTCGTGCAGCTGCCAAAAATTATAAAGACACCGTTATCGTTCCTTCTGTGGACGATTATCAAATGTTTTTGGAAATTATTCAAAATCAAGATAGTCACACTACTTTAGAACAAAGAAAATATTTAGCCACAAGAGCATTTGCTGTTTCGTCACATTACGACTCTGCTATTTTTAATTATTTTAATCAAACAGAAAACCAATCAGGGTTAAAAATTAGTGAAACCGACGGGCGTGAATTGCGTTATGGAGAAAATCCGCATCAACAAGGATATTTCTTTGGAGACTTTAAAGCAATGTTTGAACAGTTGCATGGTAAAGAATTGTCTTACAATAATTTATTAGATGTAGATGCAGCAGTAAACTTGATGAATGAGTTCAAAAATGAAGCACCAACATTTGCCATCTTAAAACATAACAACGCTTGCGGATTGGCACAAAAATCAACGATGAAAGAAGCTTATTTGGCTGCGTTGGCGGGTGATCCGGTTTCGGCATTTGGAGGAGTTTTGATTGCTAATGGAACTATTGACGAAGATACGGCCAATGAAATCAATCAGCTTTTCTGTGAGGTGGTGATTGCTCCAAAATTTACAGCAGAAGCACAAACCATATTAAAAGAAAAGAAAAACCGAATTTTATTGGTTTTGAAAGATGTAGATTTGCCTAAGACGCAAGTGAGAAGTTGCTTGAACGGATATTTAGTACAAGATAGAGATACAAAAACAGATGTGGTTGAAGATTTGACGACTGTAACTACAATTGCACCAAATTCAGCACAAATAGCCGATTTGTTATTTGCTTCAAAAATCAGTAAACACACCAAATCCAACACCATTGTTTTAGCAAAAGGATTACAATTGTGTGCATCCGGTACAGGGCAAACATCACGCGTAGATGCCTTGAGACAAGCGATAGAAAAAGCACAAAGTTTTTCATTTGATTTGAACGGAGCTGCGATGGCGAGTGACGCATTTTTCCCTTTCCCAGATTGTGTAGAAATCGCTCATAAAGCCGGAATCAAATCTGTGATTCAGCCAGGAGGTTCGATAAAAGACCAGTTGAGTATTGATTATTGTAATGATAATGAGATGGCTATGGTTATCACTGGTACAAGACATTTCAAACATTAATCCACATAAGCCAAAAAATACACACCTTGAGTTGTTGCAAATTTCAGCACTTTGGGTGTGTTTTTCTACAAAAAAATATTAATTGAGATTGGTATGATTACCAGCTTTTTATTTTAACTTTGTGGAGCATTCATTTAACCTAACATTAATGCACAGTTTAGTTTATGGGATTTTTTGATTTTATGACCGAGGAGATTGCCATGGACCTCGGGACAGCCAATACACTCATCATTCACAATGGAAAGGTCGTTGTTGACAGTCCGTCCATTGTTGCACGAGATAGAATGTCGGGCAAAGTTATTGCTGTCGGGCAAGAAGCCAATTTGATGCAAGGAAAAACGCATGATAATATAAAAACAATCAGACCATTGAAAGACGGTGTAATTGCCGATTTTGATGCTTCTGAAAAAATGATTAGCCTTTTCATAAAAAGTATTCCTGCACTCAAAAAGAAATTATTTACTCCAGCACTGCGCATGGTTGTTTGTATTCCATCGGGGATTACAGAAGTAGAAATGCGTGCTGTAAAAGAATCTTGTGAACGAGTAAACGGAAAAGAAGTTTATTTGATTCACGAACCTATGGCTGCAGCTATCGGTATTGGTGTCGATATTATGGAACCAAAAGGTAATATGATTGTTGATATAGGTGGAGGAACAGCTGAAATTGCTGTTTTGGCATTGGGCGGAATCGTGTGTGATAAATCGGTGAAAATTGCTGGTGATGTATTTACCAACGATATCGTTTATTATATGCGAACGCAACACAATCTTTTTGTCGGAGAAAGCACAGCTGAAAAAATAAAAATACAAATTGGAGCAGCTATCGAGGATTTAGAACAAGGTCCGGAAGATATGATGGTGCAAGGGAGGGATTTGCTTACCGGTAAACCTAAACAAATCAATGTTTCTTACAGAGAAATAGCCAAAGCATTGGACAAATCTATTCAACGAATTGAAGATGCCGTATTAGAAACATTATCACAAACACCACCAGAATTAGCCGCAGATATTTACAATACAGGGATTTATCTTGCAGGAGGTGGTTCGCTACTCCGCGGATTAGATAAGCGTATTTCACAACGAACAGATTTGCCTGTGTTTATTGCAGAAGACCCACTTCGTGCAGTTGTGAGAGGAACAGGAATGGTTATTAAAAATATCAATAAATACAAGAGTATTTTGATTAAATAATATAATACATGCAGCAAATTATCAGATTTTTGACAAGGAACAGTATTACGATACTGTTTTTGCTGCTTTTGGGCATCGCATTTTTCTTGACGATAAAATCACATAGTTATCACCAAAGCGTAGCGATGAATTCGTCCAATAAAATATCCGGATTTGTATATGACAAAGTGAACAATGTACAATCCTATTTTGGACTTAAACAAGAGAATGAACAATTAGCCAAAGAAAATGCACAATTGCAACAATTGCTGTACAATAGTCGAGTTATTATCGACTCAACTTTTACTGTAAATCCCGACTTACATTTGGATACTGATTATCATGTTATGCAAAGTTTGATTATCAAAAATTCTTATGCGAAAAAACGTAATTATCTCACTATTAAAGGAGGAAAGACAAATGGGATCAAAACAGATATGGGCGTAATTAACTCCAATGGAGTTGTCGGAATTGTAGAAAATGTGTCTGATAATTATGCAATTGTACAAAGTATTCTAAACCTAAAAACCAAAATTGCGGCAAAGATTTCTGATACAGAACATTTTGGAACTGTCGTTTGGGATGGCAAAAATGCCGGTTATGTACAACTGATTGATATTCCGAAATTGGCGAATTTACACAAAGGAGATACGGTAGTAACAGGAGGAAATTCAACCATTTTTCCAGAAAATATTCCCATCGGTTTTGTAGAACAAGTTTTTACTTCCGAAACATCCAATTTCTATACAATTAACGTCAGATTGTTTAACGATATGACCCGATTACAATCTATTTACATTATAGAAAATGTTAATATTGAGGAGATTACAGAATTAGAACAAAATACAGTGCAAGATGAATAATGATGTAATAAATATTATTTTGCGGACTTTGTTGCTAATTACTTTGCAAGTGATTTTGTTTGATTATATCGAACTTTTTGGCTACATCATCGCATTTCCATACATTTTGTGTATTTTGCTGTTTCCGCTACAATCCAATCGCTATTTGTTGTTGATTTATGCATTTTTCTTAGGATTAAGTATCGATATATTCAATAATTCAGGAGGCGTACACGCAGCATCCTGCGTAACTTTAGCTTATTTCAGAGAACCTTTAATCAAGTTCGCCTACGGATTTAGTTATGAATATCATCTACTTCGTTTGACCGACAAAATAGGAAAAGAATTGATAACTTATACCGCAATTGGCGTGTTAATTCATCATTTTGTGTTGTATGTGTTAGAAATTTTCAACTTCAGTTTTCTCCCCGAAATGTTGTTGAGAATTTCAGGTTCAACTATTTTTACAATAATTATTATATTGATAATGATTGCATTAGCCAAACCTATAAAAAGATGAGAAAGCTACTTTTTCCTTCTATAATTATTGTTACCGCACTGATTTTGCTCGGGAGATTGTTTTATTTACAAATATTAGACGATTCCTACATCAAACAATCAGATAATAATGCATTGAAAATTGTGTATGATTATCCCGAAAGAGGATATATTTATGACAGAAATAATGAATTGTTGGTTGCCAATCAGCCGAGTTACGACATCATGGTAATCCCACAAGAAGTCAAAAATATTGATACGCTCGAAATTTGTAAAATCCTCGATTTATCTCGTGAAGATTTTAACGAAAAAATGAGAAAAGCCAATGTCTATAGTCCGCGATTACCTTCTGTATTTCTGGCACAGTTAACCAAAATAGAATTTTCGGCTTTTCAAGAAAAACTCAGACATTTTGACGGTTTTTATGTACAAAAAAGAAATTTAAGAGATTACCAAGTCGATTACGGAGCTAATATTTTTGGATATATCAGACAGGTTAATGAAGCTGAAATTAAGCGAAATCCATATTACCGAAGTGGTGATTTGATTGGCATACAAGGTGTAGAACAATCTTATGAACGAGAACTTCGCGGCACGAAAGGCGTGCGATATATTCAGCGTGATAAATTTAATAGAGAAATTGGGCCTTTTAAAGACGGAATCTATGACACAGCGGTAGTAAAAGGAAGAGATATTCACATCACGATTGATGCAGAATTGCAAAAATATGGAGAAGAATTGATGAAAAATAAACGAGGCGGAATCGTTGCTATTGAGCCCAAAACAGGCGAAATATTAGCATTGGTTTCAGCACCGTATTACGACCCGAGTTTGATGGTCGGGAGAAATCGCTCCAAAAATTATATGGAAATCGAAAGTCGTCCTGGTAAACCAATGATTAATAGAGCATTGCAAGGAAGCTATTCGCCAGGTTCTCCATTTAAAATATTTACCGGACTCATCGGTTTGCAAGAAGAAGTCATCGATACGCATACAACATTCGCTTGTCATCACGGATTTTATTACGCTCCGCGAGCTTTTATGGCTTGTCACGATTCCGGAAATTGGTCGTTGCACAATGCGATAGCTTTGTCTTGTAATACTTTTTTTGCCCAAACCTATCGGAAAATCATCGATAAATTTAACAACTCCAAAATGGGTATGGAAACTTGGCATAATCATTTGCGAAGCTTTGGTTTTGGGGACTTTTTAGGCTACGATTTGCCAGTTGGAACTAAAGGAAGAATACCAGATGCCGATTATTATGACAGATGGTATCCGAGAGGGTCGTGGGGCGGAACAACTACGATTTCTAATTCTATCGGACAAGGAGAGGTTTCTGTTTCGCCAATTCAATTAGCTAATGCCGTTTGTGCTGTGGCGAATCAAGGATATTATTTTACGCCTCATATCATCAAATCTATCGAAGGTAAAGACATAGACAAAAGTTTTGTACAACGAAAAACAACCACGATTGATAAACAATATTTTGCACCAGTTATTGAAGGATTGCATCAGGTGTATAAAACCGGAACAGCAAGAAGTTTGCAAATCGAAGGAATTGATATTTGTGGAAAAACCGGAACTGTGCAAAATGCTATATCGTTCGAAGGCGAAAAGACAGAACTAAGAGACCACTCGGTATTTGTGTCTTTTGCCCCAAAAGAAGACCCGAAAATCGTGATTTGTGTCTTTATTGAAAATGGAGGATGGGGTGCAACTTATGCCGGGCCAATATCTACATTGATGGTCGAAAAATATCTGAAAAGGGAAATTTCTAGAACCGATTTAGAAAAACGAATGTTAGAATCAAGTCTCGAAGATAGCTATGCATTCAAAGATCAAATAGAAGAAAAAAAGAAACAGAAAGAGAAACTCAAAAGAGAAGTTTCTAATACGTTTAATCAACAAATTCAGTTGTTAAGTGGCAAAAAGTAAACATTTAGCGAACCAAAGTGTACTGCAAAATCTTGATTGGCTTTGCGTGTTGCTCTATGTATTATTGGTTCTTTTCGGATGGTTAAATATTTACTCGGCATCTTTGCCACTTGAGCCCACAAGTATTTTTGACCTCAATCAGATTTATGGTAAACAATTACTTTTTATATTACTATGTATTCCGTTGATAATCATTTTGTTATCTATTGAAGCGAAATTCTATGAAAAGTATGCAATTATTTTTTATGCCGTCGGAATAATTGCTTTAATAGGGCTTTTTGTTTTTGGAAAAACTATCAAAGGTCAAACCAATTGGTATCAGTTTGGCGGACTCGGTTTGCAACCTTCAGAGTTTGTGAAAACTACTGTGGCTTTGTTGTTAGCCAAATATATTACCGATTCGCAAACCCATTTCGAAACTCTCAAAGAACAAGCTATCGGTATTGGAATTATTGCATTTCCGGTATTGTTGATTTTACTGCAACCCGACACAGGTTCTGCCATGGTTTTTATGTCTTTGTTTTTGCTTTTGCATCGCGAGGGATTACCGTCTTGGTATTTATGGACAGGCGTCATTGCTGTCGCGTTATTTTTGTTGTCGTTGCTCATCAATCCTGAATATTTAATTGGTTTTGCGGTAATTATACTCGGTATTCATTATTTTTTGAATAAATCAATTAAAAGAAATCCTTTTG
Organism: Flavobacterium sp.; assembly: GCA_035306305.1. Taxonomy (GTDB): domain Bacteria; phylum Bacteroidota; class Bacteroidia; order Flavobacteriales; family Flavobacteriaceae; genus Flavobacterium. Next base: position 31,164 of record DATGOD010000176.1, on the reverse strand, counting down.
TTTATTTGTTTTTGGCAATAATAATGAGTGGATTCATATTGTCTGTTGATTATGTTTATGACGAAGTGTTAGAACCACACCAAAAAGAACGAATTGATGTGCTTTTTGGCAAAAATGTCGATTTAAAAAGAGAAGGATATAATCTCAATCAATCCAAAATTGCTATTGGTTCGGGCAGCTGGATGGGGCGTGGGTTTCTCGAAGGCACACAAACCAAAGGCGGATTTGTCCCAGAACAACACACCGATTATATTTTTACTACAGTAGGCGAGGAGTGGGGATTTGTTGGTTCAACAGTAGTTATCGGATTATTTATTACCCTTTTGTTGCGTGTATGGTATTTAGCAGAGAAACAAAAAACCAGATTTCCACGAATATATGGTTACGGCGTGGTGGCATTTTTATTCACGCATTTTTCTATGAATATTGCGATGTTAATAGGCTTGTTTCCGACGATTGGCGTGCCTTTGCCGTTTTTCTCATACGGAGGTTCTAGTTTGATAGCATTCACGATTATGCTATTTATTTTCTTGAAATTAGATGCCAACAAAGTCAATGAATGGTAGAAAACTTATAGTTTTTCAATATGCTCAATAATAGAATTAATCGAAACAGAGCTATCAAACCATTGCGTAGATTCATTTCGTTTGAACCACGTTAATTGTCTTTTGGCAAATCTTCGGGTATTTTTCTTGATTTCTTCGATGGCTTCTTCAAGAGAAAATTTACCGTCAAAAAAATCAAATAATTCTCGATAACCAACAGTTTGCAATGCATTATTGCTTTTGTACGGATACAAATTTTCTGCTTCTTTTAGCAATCCATTGTTTACCATCAAATCCACTCGTTGATTGATTCGGTCGTAAATGATTTCTCGTTCCGCTGTCAGACCAATATAAATAGTCTCGAAATTTCTGACTGTTTTTTCTTTTTTCAGATAAGTAGAATAAGGTTTGTTTTCTGCCATGCAAACACAGACATATCGCATCATTCTTTGCGGATTTTGTAAGGTTTGCGGATTGTCTTTTTCTATTTCTGTATAAAAAGATAGATCTCTTTTTTTCAATTCATTTTGCAGATAAATCAATCCATATTGGTTGTAATTATGTTGAACATTTTTTTTAATTTCCTCATTTACTTCCGGAAAATTGTCCAAACCTTGAGCTATGGCATCAATGTATAATCCAGAGCCACCAACCATGATTTGTGTTTGATTTTTTTGAAATAAATCATCCAAAAGTGTCAAAGCCTCACGCTCAAACTGACCGACAGAATAATCGTCTTGTATAGAAATATGTTGGATAAAATGATGTTTCGCCATTGATAATTCTTCCACCGACGGAACCGCTGTACCGATGGTCATTTCTTTATAAAACTGCCGACTATCAGCTGAGATAATTTCGCATTCAAAATGTTGAGCCAATTCGATGGCTTTGGCGGTTTTTCCGATAGCTGTTGGTCCAACAACAATGATTAATTTATTCATCAAATCCTAGGTCATCTGTTTGTGGCGGCAATTTTGCTCCGCAGTTGCTACAAAAATTTGCTTCTATTTCGTAAATAAATGAGGTACATCCAGGACAGATAATTCGGCTTTTTAACTCAGGATTATTGTATTTCAAGTTAGAATATTCCGCGGTTACAATTCCGGTCGGAACGGCAATAATTCCATATCCCATAATCATGATGAAAGAAGCAATCGTTTTTCCGACGTAGGTGATTGGAGCAATATCGCCGTAACCAACGGTTGTCATAGTTACAATACACCAGTAAATACTGTTGGGAATATCACTAAATCCGCTGTGCCCACTTTCGACAATATACATTAATGTACCCAAAACAATTGCCATCACAATCATAAAATACATGAACACGATAATTTTGTGTTTACTCGCATTTAAAGCAAGTTTGAGGTGAGATTGTTGTCCAATTATCGGCATTAAATCCAAAATGGCAAATAGTCGTAAAAGCCTTATTGCCCGAAAAGCAATCAAGAAACTCGCTTCTGGAAAAAAGTAGGATAAATACATGGGCAACAGCGAAATCAAATCGATAATTCCATAAAAACTGAATACGTAGGTTAATGGTTTTTTGTTGCACAATAGCCTAAGAATGTATTCCATCGTGAAGAAAACCGTTACAATCCATTCGCCATAATACAAGAATGTGTGGTATTTTTGGTCAAGGCTTTTGATAGAATCAATCATAACCATTGTTACGCTGAGCAGAATAACCAGCAAAAGAACAAGGTCAAACAATTTACCTTCGGGGGTATTCGATCCGTAGATGACAATATAAATCTTTTGCCTTAAAATTTCGTATTTAGACTTTAATCTTTTCATTATCGGTAGATTGTAATGGAACTATTTTATAACTAATTTTTTTACAAATATAATCAATTAGCCATTCATAATATTTTTTGCTTATAGGAACGGGTGTAATAATCTGCCGGAGGATTTTTTCTTGTGAAATTTGATAATTCAGCCCGGCAAAACCATAACCTGTTATCGTGTTGTTTTCTATCAAAAGAATGCCTTTTTCTCCGTTTTTTCTTCCTTTTAATACGATGACTGAATTATTGATGGGAGGAATTTTGTCAGCTATAATTTCTTTGACCGATTGCATTAGCGGAATTTCATCAGTAACAGATTTTTCTTGTGCTTCAACAATCGTTTCTTCAACAAATTTTTGTGCCGATTTTTGTTTTTTAAAAGTGCGGATAAAACTTTCGTTAGGTTCAATTTTTTTTACTTCCAGTAGCTGATTTTCATCCTCAGTAAAAGACACGCACCATTTCGATTCGATATATACATTTTGCGTAGCATTGTATTTTGGTTTGTGCTTTTTGATTTCTATATCCTCTTTAATTTTAGCAATAATCTCAGTGCCAGTTTCTTCAAAAGAAATATCGAAAATTTCGTGTTGTATTTTTTGATATACTTTTTGATTACCAGTAAGTATCGACAAAGCTTTTTTGTATATATTCGTTGCTTTTATCACATAAATCAATTGCTGATTTTGATTGTAAAAATAAATGACGCCAACGGCATACGGAAGTTTTTCTGTAATGCTTATCCATTTGGGCGAAATACCTTGTGAAAGCTCATTTTTGATATGGCTTTTAACGATGGTTTTGTCCTCGTCTTTGGTCAATAACAATTCAAACAATTTTACGGTGGCCAAAGCATCGCCGCTGGCTCTGTGTCGGTCAGAAATTGGAATGCCCAAAGAGCGAACCAATTTGCCTAAACTATATGAAGCAACGTCTGGAAGCAATTTTTTAGAAAGTTCGACCGTACACAAAGTGGGCATGTTGAAATTGTATCCCAATCTGCTGAATTCGAGTTGTAAAATGCGGTAATCAAAATTGGCATTATGAGCCACGATGATACAACCAGAAGTCATTTCGATAATTCGTTTGGCAATTTCGTAAAATTTGGGTGCAGCCCTCAACATCGCCTGATTGATACCAGTAAGTTTCTCTACAAATGGTTGTATCGGACGTTCTGGATTAATCAAGCTAATGAGCTGATCGGTAATTGTGATGCCATCAAAACGGTAAATGGCAATTTCTGTAATGCCTTCTTGATTAAATGCACCTCCTGTGGTTTCTATGTCTATAATTGCGTACAAATGTTTTCTTTGACAGTTTGGTAAGCCAAAAACTGATTGATGGCGGCAAAATTACGAAAATATGGTAAGGTTTGTGTGAAATGACAATGGATTATTTTATTATTCCTTTTCAGAAATAGATTCAAATAAGTCTAGAGGATTTAGTTTAAATTGCAAGCTTTTCGGGTCAGGAGCGCCGCCTTTTCTTTGTGCTGTCATACGTCCAATCTTTAGATTTCCTCTTTTTGTTATTTCTACATTACCTTTTGCAAAAAAATTACAAACAAAATTGATGTCTTTTAAAATCCAGTCAATTTTAGTTTCATTTTTTCGGGTAACAAGTAGCCAATCAGCCGCTAAAGCACCTCTTCCTCTTATAACATCATTGAAAATCAAAGTTTTGTTTTCAGTGAAAAAGTTTAATAATTCATCTGTTTTGATTTTGTCGATTTCATCTAAAAACATTCTTCGTTTATCTCTTAAATTATCGGATGTGGTTGGTGGAATTTCTCCGGTATAAAGTTTTAGTGTTTCACAAACAGATTCAGGAATATTCCAGAAAGTTTGATATTTATCTATAGGTCTTTTATCTACTTGATTGTAACCTGCCCCTATATTGGCTTTTTTTAGAGATATGTTTTCGATATAATATAATTCGTCAATAATTATTTCTAATTTGACTTGAATATCTGCTTTTTTGAAAGTTATTGTTTCTTCGTAATTTTCTTCGGTTACTCCTAAATCTAAAGCTTTTGCCTTATTTATTCTCGGAGCTATTTGAACGGCGGTTAATTGCTGTATTTTTTCAGGATTATATCCCATGATTTGAAGCCATAATTTTGCTTCTTTGTCATTTTTATAATTGTTGAATTTCAGAACAATATCTGCTTCGTTTTCAAATCCTCCTTTTGCAGTATATGAACCTATTGTTTGTTTATAATCCATTAAATTACGTTTGTTATTTCTTTAATTATTTCTTTTAAAATATTAACAGCAACACTATTGCCAAATTGTTTGTATGCTTGACTTTCTTTATCATCAATATGAAACCATTCGGGGAATCCCTGTGCTCTGGCACATTCTCTCGGACTTAATTTTCTAAGTACTCCATTTATCAGATAAATGCCTGTTTTTGAACCAACTCCTCCGCCATAAGCAGAGAGTGTACAAGCATGACCATAAGGACTGTATATTCTTTCTCCTTGCCCTCCTTTATTCACAATACCTATTTGTATGGGTTTATTTGGTAATTCCAATTCTCCGAAAATATTGATTGGAGGTTTAGCTTCTTTATAGATATTTACATCTGGTCTGTTTATTATTTTTGCTTTTGGATTTGTTTCAAGAATATCATTAAGAGAAACCGCTTTTTGGATGGGAGCAGGAAAATTAAAATAAGGGATTTTTAAGTCCTTTCTAAAACAAACAATAAATATTCGCTCTCTGTTTTGAGGTAAACCATAATCACTGGCATTAAGTACTTTGTAATAAATATCGTACCCTAAATCAGTAATTGTGGTAATAATTGTTTTTAATGTTTTTCCTTTATCGTGCTTTTCCAGATTTTTAACATTTTCCAAAAAAACAATTTTAGGTTTGTGATACTTTGCTATTCTGGCAATGTCAAAAAATAAAGTTCCGCGTGTGTCTTCGAACCCTTTTTGTTTTCCCGAAATAGAAAATGCTTGACAAGGAAAACCACCACATAAAATATCATGTTGCGGAATGTCTTTTTCATTGATTTGTGTAATGTCGCCTTTTGGAATGATACCAAAGTTTTTTTCATATACTTTAGCCGCAGACTCATCCCATTCAGAAGCAAAAACACATTCTGCATTATAATGACTCATAGCAAGGTGAAAACCACCAATACCGGCAAATAAATCAATATATTTATAGCCTTTTAATGACTTGTTATTTTTTGTTTTTTCGGTTCTTAATGGGGAGGAGACTAATGTTTCCATTTCGTTAAATCAATTTGATTATTTTCAAAGTTACAAAATAAATTACTCTCTACTTCCAAAAATACTACTTCCGATGCGTACCATATTACTCCCACATTCGATGGCGATTGTATAATCTCCGCTCATTCCCATTGATAAATGCTCGAAATGGCAATTTGGAAGTTGGTAAGGTTTTACATAATCAAAAATATCTTTAAGTGTTTGAAACTCGTTACGGATTTTGTCTGTATCATCAGTGAATGATGCCATTCCCATCAATCCAATGATTTTGATGTTTTCCAGTGCTTTGAATTCATCTGAATGAATCAATTGTAATAATTCGTCTTGCCCCAAGCCAAATTTGGTTTCTTCAGTAGCGATGTAAACCTGTAATAAACAAGGAATCACACGCTGCCATTTTTTGGCTTGTTTGTCGATTTCCTTCAATAATTTCAGGCTATCCACACCGTGAATCAACGACACATATTCTGCCATATATTTGACTTTGTTTCGCTGTACATGACCAATCATGTGCCATTGAATATCTTTAGGCATTTGTTCCCATTTCTGGGTCATTTCTTGAATTTTGTTTTCTCCAAAAATCCGCTGACCAGCTTCGTAGGCTTCCCTCAAATCGCTGACAGGTTTGGTTTTAGACACCGCTACAAGCGTAACGTGTTCGGGAAGAGTTTCTTTTATATTCTGAAGATTTTTTTCTATATTCATTTTTACCACAAAGTTATCTAAGTTTTCACACAAAGACTACAAAGAGCCGTTTATTACCCTTTTTAGACCGTGTTTTAATAATACAACATTAAAGTTTATTAATAATCCGAGTTTGAAATTTCCTAATTTCATGTAAGTCAAAGTTTGTGCTAAATGCACATCATTTAGACTTTCTACGCTTTTTATTTCAATGACTAATTTATTTTCGACAAGTAAATCCATTCTGTATCCACATTCGAGATGCACATTTTCAAACACCAAAGGCATTGCTTTCTCTTTTTGAACTTTTAATCCTTCTTGCTGAATTTTATAAAATAAACATTCTTTATAAGCACTTTCTAACAATCCTGGACCTAAAGCTTTATGAACTTCAATTGCCAATCCGATGATTTTATTAGATAATTCATTTTCATCCATTGTTTCTTTTTTTTCTTTGTGTAAAACCTTTGCAGGCTTTGTGGTTTAATCCTAAAATTCATAAATCATTAAACCATTTCGGAGTTTCGGTTCGATATAAGTGCTTTTGGGTGGCATGGTCAAATCGTTGTGTGCCAGATATTTAATTTCTTCAATAGAAGGCGGAAATAATGTAAAACCAACTTCATATTCGCCGTTATCTATTTTTTTGAACATTTCGATAACGCTTTGGTTTCCCGGAATATAATCAATACGACTATCTGTGCGTAAATCACCTATTCCTAATATCTTATGCAATATTTTATCGTACAAAATCTGTGCATCCAAACTCTCCAATCCCTCTTTGTTTTCGGGTATGTTTTTGAGTTTTAGGCTGTAATATATGTTGTTGAGATACATACCAAACTCAAATTTTTGCGAAGGTTTCCACAATTGTTGTTTGCGTGGTTTGAGGATAAAATCTTCTTCGAGCAATGTCAAAAACTCTTCCGCAGAATAACCATTCAAGTCGTGGATAACACGGTTATATTCGTTAATTCTAATCGATTTTTCCGAAACTAAATAACTCATGAAATAATGCAAAAGTGGATTTTGTGGATCTTCGTCGTGTATCATTTCAGACGCTGCCGAACGATGATGTCCATCGGCAATATAAAGATGTTCAAAACCTTTAAAAGTTTCTGTAATATAATCTATATCAGCTTGATTATCAATTTTCCAAACAGTATGTTTTTGCTTGTTGGTAGTTGTAAAATCGTAGATTGGCGTGTTGTTTTGATAATTTTCAATCCAATTGTCCAAATCGTTATGATTAGGATACATCATTAATACCGGCTCGGTGTTGAAACCCGAAATCTTAAAATAATCTCGCAACGCAGACACGCGATAGTCCAAAGTATTCTCGTGTTTTTTGATTCGTTGCAATTTATAATCTTCAATAGAAGTTCCTGCCATAATACCGATAAAATTATAATCACGTGATGTAATTCGATACAAATAATAAGCAGGTGCATCGTCTTGGATAAAAATCTTATCGCGTTTGAAATCTTTGTATTTGGCAGCCACGATTCTGAAACGTTGTTCAATACCGATTTTTTGTTGATTTACATACGCCGGATTGATGATGTGTAAAAATGAAAATGGATTGAAATCTAACCACGAAGCCAGCTCAGTAGCCGAATATTCGTCGTATGCCAAAGTGGTTACCAACGGAGCTTTGTCGGGCGTGGGGCGTGTTGCCTTAAAAGGAATAATATCTGCCATAATTATATGTCGGAAGTCGAAAGTAATAAAGTTTAAAGTCAAAAGTTATTCCATACAACTTTTGACTTTAAACTATTCGACATGTAAACTCTATGATATAAATTGTTTGGAAACTTTCTCCGCTTTTTTGCTTTCGCTGTAATCGTAGAAACCTTCTCCTGATTTAACGCCCAGTTTTCCTGCCATAACCATGTTTACTAATAACGGGCAAGGAGCGTATTTTGGATTTTTAAATCCGTCATACATCACATTTAAGATAGACAAACACACGTCTAATCCAATAAAATCTGCCAATTGCAATGGTCCCATCGGGTGTGCCATACCCAGTTTCATTACGGTGTCGATTTCTTCTACGCCGGCAACGCCGTTGTATAAAGTTTCGATAGATTCGTTAATCATCGGCATCAAAATACGGTTTGCCACAAAACCCGGATAATCGTTTACTTCTGTAGGTGTTTTGCCGAGTTTTACCGACAGTTCCATAATGGTTTTGGTAACTTCGTCAGAAGTGCTGTAACCGCGAATGATTTCGACCAATTTCATAATCGGCACCGGATTCATAAAGTGCATACCAATCACGCGTTGTGGTGCATTAACTACGGCTGCGATTTGCGTAATAGAAATTGACGAAGTGTTAGACGCTAAAATTACATTTTCAGCACAAAAATCGTTCAATTGTTTGAAGATATTTAGTTTCAAATCTACATTTTCTGTCGCAGCTTCTACCACCAATTCCACGCCCGAAACACCTTGTTTCATATCCGTAAAAGATGTGATATTGCTTAGGGTTTGTTGTTTATCTGCTTCGGTAATTGCTCCTTTGGCAATCATTCTATCCAAGTTGGTTGTGATGGTGCCTATACCTCTTTCGAGTGCTTGCTGGCTGATGTCTATAAGATTGACGTTAAATCCTTTTTGGGCAAAAGTGTGGGCAATACCGTTGCCCATAGTGCCTGCTCCAATTACTGCTATGTTTTTCATATAATATTATATTGATTTTGGTATAAAAACTTTATGCGAATATACGGCTTTTGATGTATATAATTCAAATTTTATTGTTTGACCAAGAGTAAGAAAACAAAAAAACCTTTCGTTTTATGTGCAACGAAAGGTTTTGTATTGTATAATTTTCTGGGTTAATTAATTCCGTGCATTTTCTTTTTCAGCATTGGATTAAGCACGATTAATATCAATGCGGTTATTCCTGGTATGATGGCAAAAATCATAAAGAAATATGACATAGAATGTTCAGATGTGATTTTGTCGATGGTTGAACCTAACATTCCGGCAATGAAGTTGGCGATAGCTGATGCACCAAACCAAAATCCGAATAGTAATCCTAATAATTTTTTAGGGGATAATTTACTTACATAAGATAGCCCTACAGGTGATAAACACAACTCTCCGGTGGTGTGGAAGAAGTAGGCAATAATCAACCAAATCATACTCACAGAAGCGGTTTTGGCTCCTTGAGGGATTGAGCTTGCTCCATAAGCTAAAGCAGCAAAACCGATACCTACTAAAATCAAACCGATGGCAAATTTTATTGGACCTGATGGATTCCAAATTTTTTCCCAGAATTTACTGAATACAGACGCCAAGGTAATGATAAAGAAAGAGTTTAATATCTGAAACCACGAAGCGGCTACCTCAGTTTCTACATTGCCAAACTCTCTCCATACTTTCCATAAGCCTAATCCCCATATAATTAAGAAAGAGATGGCTGTAAATATAATGGTTAGTGGATATTCTTTGAAAAGTTTTTTCGCCAAATTTGCCAATACAATAGTTACAATGGCAATCGGGACGATGGTTAAAATAGCATCAATCCATTTGAAAGTTACTGCGGCACTTCCGTCGAGTACGCGTTGTGTATAATCTAACGCAAATATAGACATCGAACCACCTGCTTGTTCAAAAGCTAAAAAGAAAACAATACTTGCCAGCATCAATACGGCTACAACAATCAATCGGTCTCTAACTACATTTGAAGGTGTTTCTTCTTCTGCCTCTTCTTCGTGGTTGGCTATTTTTTTGTCGTGGAATTCTTGCGTATTTTTCGGACTTTCTCCGTTAATACCGAATACTTTTCCGGCGAAGAAAAACTGTAGCATTCCGAAGAACATAAATATTCCGGCTAATCCGAAGCCGTAGTGCCAACCAACTTTTTCTCCGATATATCCGCATAATAGCATACCTAAGAATGCTCCGGCGTTGATTCCCATATAAAAAATGGTATAGCCCGCATCTTTTTTAGCACTAGTGTCTGGATAAAGGTTTCCGACCATTGAAGAGATATTGGGTTTAAACATCCCGTTACCTAAAATCATCAAGGCGAGCCCTAAATAAAAAAAGTTGGTACTGATACCTTCCAACGCCATTGATGCGTGTCCTAAAGTCATAATCAAAGCTCCCCATAGAATCGCTTTTTTAAAGCCGGTAAACTTGTCGGCAATCATCCCACCGATTAGTGGCGTTAGATAAACCAATCCGGTGTACCAACCATATAATTCCATAGCGTCTTCACGCGTCCATGCCCAACCGCCTTCGGCTAATGAACTAACAAGGAAAAGGGTTAATAATGCTCGCATTCCGTAGTAGCTGAATCGCTCCCACATTTCAGTAAAGAAAAGTACAAACAACGAAGCTGGGTGTCCTAAAACTGTTTTCGTGTCAGCACCTTGTTTTTCAAGATGTTTCGTTAATTCTAAATCGTTTGAATTACTCATTATATATATTTGTTTGTTGTTTTAATTTCGTAAAAGTAATTTTTTTTTCGTTAACTACAATTTTTCCAAAAGGTAATTTGTCATTTTGGTATATAATTGTTCACGGGTTTTTCCACCATAAATGCCGTGATTTTTGTCGGGATAAATCAACCAATCAAAGTTTTTGTTCAGATAAACTAATTTATTGATGAGTACCATGCTATTTTGCACATGCACATTGTCGTCGGCTGTTCCGTGAATCAAAAGGAAATTGCCTTTCAATTTGTCGGCGTGCGTAATCGGTGAGTTGTTGTCATACCCCGAAGCGTTTTCTTGCGGTGTGGTCATAAAACGCTCTGTGTAAACCGAATCGTAAAAACGCCAAGATGTTACCGGTGCTACCGCAATCGCGGTTTTAAACACATCGTTGCCTTGAAACAAACAGTTGCTCGACATAAATCCGCCAAAACTCCAACCCCAAATTCCGATGCGGTTTTCGTCGATATAAGATTCTTTTGCCAATTGTTTTGCTACAAAAATTTGGTCTTCCACTTCGTATTTTCCTAATTCTTTATAAGTTATTTTCTTGAAATCAGCTCCTTTGAACCCTGTTCCGCGTCCGTCCACACACACCACAAGGTAGCCTTTTTGTGCAAGCATAAAATGCCAATAATCGTTGGAATCAAACCAGCGGTCGGCAACTTCTTGCGAACCCGGACCGGAATATTGATACATCAAAACCGGGTATTTTTTATTCGGGTTAAAATCTTTAGGTTTGATGATGTAAGCATTCAAATCGTCGCCTACTTCGTTTTTGAACGTGGTAAATTCTTTGGTAGGCAAATCGTAGTTTTTCAATCTGTTTTCCAACGCATCGTTGTTCAAAATTTCTTTGATTTCTTTGCCCGAATCGGTTTCTACCAATGTATAAGATGGGGCTTTGGTATTGGACGAATGATTGTTGATAAAGTAATGATAATCTGGACTGAAAGTTGCACTATTCGTGCCACTCAACGACGAAAGTTGTTTTTTGTTTTCGCCATTGAGTTGAATGCTGTACACATCTCGTTTGATTGAACCATTTTCGGTAGATTGATAATAAATGGTTTCATTCTCAGGATTGTAGCCATAATAATTGGTTACATCCCAATTTCCGCCCGTTACCTTATTATTTAAAGTTCCGTCGTTGTTGTAATGATAAATATGGTTGTAACCATCTTTTTCGCTCGTCCAGATAAAACTGTTATCGTCCAAAAAAGTCAGATTATCGGTTACATCCACATACGCTTCGTCAGTTTCGGTCAGAACAGTTGTTGTTTTGCCGGAATGAACATCCACAAACAATATATTCAATTGATTTTGATGTCGGTTCAAGGTTTGTACACTAAGCACATTGGCGTTGTTCGTGAATTTTATTCGAGGAATATAATAATCTTTCTCTGCGTTTAAAGCTACGTTTTTGGTCGTTTTATTTGTGGTATTGTACAAATGCAAACTCACTTTTGAATTGTTTTCGCCTGCTTTCGGATATTTAAAAACTTGTTGTTGCGGATACAAATCGTTGCCATAAATATCCATCGAAAACACCGGAACATCCGATTCGTCAAATCTGATATAAGCCAATTGCGTACCGTCTGTATTCCAATCAAATGCTCGCACGAAAGCAAATTCTTCTTCATAAACCCAATCGGTAATTCCGTTGATAATATGATTTTTTTCGCCATCGGTAGTGATTTGGCTGGTTTGTTTCGTAGCTACGTCAAAAACATACAAATTGTTTTCAAACACATAAGCGATTTTCGAACCGTCTGCATTCAACAAAGGTTCTTGAATAGCATTATCGCTGATTTTTGTTAATGTTTTGGTGGCGATGTCATACAAATAATATGTAGAAGTAAACGAACGACGATAAATAGGATGGTAATCTGTAGCGATAAGGATTTTATCATCCGTTTGATTGATTTGATAAGTCGAAATCATGTTGATTTCAGGAAAATCGGCACTGTTAAAGAGTGTTTGCACTTTTTCTAAAGTCGTGAAATCAAAAGCATCTATCGAAAATGTACCTAAGTTGCGGTTATAATCCAACACGCTGTATTGATTTTTGGTGTGCAAAGTGTTTAAAGCGTTGAGGTAGTTGGGGGCAAAAGTGCCGTTCCAAATCGTTTCAACGTCAATGTGTTGTTGTGCTTGCATGGGCGTGAAGGACGTCATAGCCAAGCCGGCAAGCAATAACATATTTTTTGTTTTCATTCCGTAAAAAAATTAAACCAGCAAATTACTTCTTTTTTTTGAATTGAGAAAATGTTCAATTTTGTATATTGCCAAAGATTGGAAATGTTTGTAAACTGTTTTTAGATAATCATTTAAAAAATATGTACTATGAAAAAAATAGCTTTTGTAGTGATTTGCATGATGTTGTCGTGTACCCAAAAAGAACAAGTTTTAGAAGAATTGAAAAGTGAAGAGGTGAAGTTAACTTCATATAAACCAATTGATTTTTCAAACAAAAACTATGACAGTATTTCAATTTATGGAGCAGTGGTGTCTTATAAATTTTCTCAAATAAAATCTGATTCTATTGTGTATGATTTTAGTTATAAAATCCACCAAGATACTTTGACGAATGTGTATGATAAAAATAGTTATTACGTCGATTCGGTATTGGTAAATCAAATAGGAGGAATTTTTAATAATGAAAAACCAAAATCATTCGATGATTACAATCCTTTGCCTGAAGCAATTTATCCTTCTGTTGAGATTATGTTTTACAAAAATGATAGTGTTTATAAAAGGAAAAACTTTTTAATCGTCAGCGATACTTTGGAGTATAGCAATGATTTTTATAGAGCCGTAGATTTTCTGTACATATTACAAATAAAAAATGTTCAGAAAGAGGATGCGGATGAATTTGTGAAAAATTACGTTTGGTAGATTTGTAAGGAAATGCTAAAAAAAGGGATAGATGGACTATTTCTTTTTTTTGAATTGAGAAAATGTTCAATTTTGTTTGTCATTTTAAGCAAGGATATTTCTTTTATCAGAAAAATATTTGTTCTAGGATTAATCATATTTACCGTTTCCTATTTAGTCTTTGGAGAATTAAGAACGAAGTATATCAACGTTGAACTTAATAAAAATGAAATCATAGTTAAGCGTTTTTTTGGACTAAAAGCCGAAAGGTATAGAGTTTCAGATATTGAAGGATGGAAATACTCCTTGTTGCCTTCTAGAGGTGGAACTTACGAATATTTATACCTTTACAAAAACAACAAAAAACAGATTAAAATATCAGAATTTTACCACAAAAATTACAAACAATTGAAGAGCGAAATTCAAGCACAATATAAATCTCTAGGCTATGAAAAGTTTTCATATTTAGATGAACTCAAAGAAATATTTATTTAACAGCCTGTATATAACAAGGATAACCGTTGCACAACCTTGATTCCCAGAAAAAAATATAAAAACTAACCTCGTTTAAGCCATTTTAAGTGAGGTTTGTTTTTTTGAAAACATCGTTTATATAAACAAGAAAACATACCATTGTAGTACGAAATCATCAGTGAGGAACGTGAAATCAACTCAAAAAAATAAAATATCATCTACAAAAGATACAATATAAGCTATAGTGAATATCGCATCACATAACTTTAATTGTTAAACCTTATAACTTAACAACAAGTTTTCTATATTTGTAATATGAAAAAAATTGTATTTACCTTATTGTTTATGTTTGGCGTAAGCAGTATTTACGCTCAAGTTACTTATAAAACGCATACGGTGGAGCAAGGCGAAAGTTTGACGCACATTGCCCAAAAATATTATACCACCATTGATGATATTCGCCAATTAAACCCAGGTGTGAGCACCGAACTTAGTGCTAATCAGCAATTGAAAGTGCCTAACCGAGATGGGGCAAAATTGCATGAAGTACAACCCAAAGAAACGCTTTATGCGATTTCAAAACAGTACAAAGTTACCATTAACCAATTGAACGATTGGAATCCGGTATTGCTCACAGACGGTTTACAACCCGGGCAAACTATTGTGGTTTCACCAGCCAATGTGATAACCGCCAAATCTGACGATACCAATGAAATTAGAAAATATAAGGTACAAAAAGGCGATACGATTTATAGTATTGCTGTCAGACACAAAGTGGCTGTATCCGAAATTTATGAAGTCAATCCAGGCTTGGCAGACAGAAAAATAAAAGAAGGCGACGAAATCGTGATGCCACAAAAAGCTTTGGTATTGACAAACAATCCAACACAGGAAGAAGAAAAGAAAAATACAGAAACGCCACAACAAAACAAAATTGTTGAGGTACAACCTCAGCAAACAATTTACAGCATTTCAAAAGAAAATAATATTTCTATTGAAGAATTGGTGCGACTAAATCCGGAAATCAAAAACGGATTACAACCCGGAATGAAACTGAGATTGTCTGCGGATGCCGAAGAAATTATTCCGATAAAACAAGAAGAGAAGGAAGAATCAACGGTGGTTTTGGAACAAAAAAATCAAATCAAAAATTCGATTGCTGCCAAAACACGTAAAGAAGTAGTTTTTTTACTTCCGTTCAATAATAATCAAGAAAGCCTCGACGGAAACAAATCAGCCTTAGATAGCAAATTGCAAAAAGATGTTTTCTTGAATATGACCTTAGATTTTTATTCGGGCGTGTTGTTGGCGTTAGACTCTGTACAAAAAATGAATTACCCTATGCAGGTAAAAATCATCGACTCTAAAGAAAGCAACCGAAGCATGAAAGTTAGTGAGCTATTATGGGAAAATGATTTTAGCCAAACCGATGTGATTATAGGTCCGTTTTTTCAAAGCAATGTAGATGCCTTGTCTGAAGCCTTAAAAAATCAACCTACTTATATCGTTTCGCCTTTATCCACTGACGAAGGCAAGGGATTTATCAATCAAGTTCATGCTATGCCTACGACCAATTTGTTGAGAAAAGGCATGATGGATTATATGATAAGTAAAGGGAAAAATATCGTTTATCTAACTCATCAACAACAAAATATTGATTTTGGAAATTCGAGCGGAACAACATTGACCATCAATCAAAAAGGAGATAATATCAGTGCTCAGCAATTGAAAGATGTGCTCAAAAAATACAGCGGAAACTACGTGGTTTTGGATTCAGAATCGTTAGAAGCAGCCATCAATATTACCAATATATTGCATAAATTACGTCAGGAATACGACGTTCAATTGGCACTTCTCGACAGGTCATCGATTTTAGATACTTCCGAGATTAGTGTACAAACTTTGGCAGACCTCAAAACAATTTTTCCGTCTGTAACTGCCGATTTTGACAATTATAAATACACAGCTTTCCACGATAAATTTTACCAAAAATATAAGCGTTCGCCCAATCGTTTTGCCACGAGAGGTTTCGATATTACTATGGATGTGTTGCAGAGATTGTATCAAACCAACGAAAGCGATGCAGGAGTTTTTGATGAAAATTCAGAACAAATAGAAAACGCTTTTGAATACCAAAATTTAGAAAACGGAATATATAACAAAGGAATTTACATCTTGTATTTCGATACAGATTTATCCATCAGAAATGCTTTTTGACATGACTTCAGAAGTAACTTATTTGGGCGATTTACGCACACAATCTAAACATATCGCTTCACAATCAGAAATTTTGAGCGATGCACCAACAGATAATAACGGCAAGGGCGAAGCTTTTTCACCGACCGATTATGTTGCCAATGCGTTGGCGAGTTGTATGCTGACAATTATGGGGATAAAAGCTCGTGAAATGAATGTGGATATGAGCCAAAGTAGGGCAGAAGTAACCAAAATTATGCAAGCCGAGCCGAGGAAAATTGCAACAATAGAAGTGAAAATATTTATGTCGCCAGAAGTGGAGGCAAAAACAAAAACGATTTTAGAAAATGCCGCTAAAGCTTGTCCGGTAGCGAAAAGTCTGCATCCGGATATTGTACAAAAAATCGAATTCATTTGGAAAAATTAGCTGAATCTAAAAAGTTTTTGGAAGAATTGGCAGTTGCCAAAATGCCTTTCGGAAAGTACAGCGGTCGATATTTGATTGACTTGCCTGAACCTTATTTGGTATGGTTTTCCAGACAGGGTTTTCCAAACGGAAAATTAGGCAAACAACTCGAAGCAATGCTCGAAATCAAAATAAATGGCTTAGAACCGATTATCTACGAAATCAAAAAAATGATGACCAAATAGAAAAACTCCTTTGAATTTATTTTCAAAGGAGTTTTTTGCTTTAGAGTTTTTTTTAGAAATTAATTGGCTCTTACCCAAGTTTGTGAGCGACCCAAAGCTTGAATGCCAATATAACCGCGAACTTCGAGCTGGTTGGAACCATCGAGCTCCATGGCACATTTGTATTCTTTTCCTGAATTTGGGTCGATAATTGTTCCGTCTGAATAAGCGTCGTCATCTTTTTCCAAATCTTTGATAATCACCATACCTTTGATGGGTTTACCTTTATTATTGCCTTTGCATTTTTCACATTTAGCATCCTTGTTGGCTGTCAATATTTCAATGACTTTGCCGTACAATTTACCGTTTTGTTCATAAATTTCGACGATAGATTTTTCTTCTCCGGTTTTATCATCAATGGTTTTCCATTTTCCGGTAAAACTTTGGCTAAATGCTCCAAATGAGCAAAGCATAAATACTAATAGTGCAATTGATTTTTTCATAATTCAGCGTTTTTATTGTTACTAATATACGAATTATTTTGTTTCAAGCGATAAATAGATGCATTTAGTTCAAATCCGAGTAACAGAATCATACAATTTATCCAAATATAAATCATGATAACTAATAGTGTACCGATTGAACCATACAGCTCGTTATATTGTGCAAAACGCGTTACGTAGATGCCAAAACCATAAGATGTAAGGACGACCAATAGTGTGGTAAATACAGCTCCAATACTGAAAAAAGAGATTTTTCGGGTTTCTTTGGCTCCATATTTATATAAGACGCACGAAATCAGAAAAACCATACTGGCTATAAATACATACCGAGTGATGTTTGCCACCTGCGGATAGTCTGAAAAATGCATATAAACCTCGATGGTTAGAAAAACAGCCAACGAAAACAGTAGCATGATAGAAATGATAAGCGACAAAACCAAGGCAACGAGGTATTGACGAATAAAATTTCGGGTGTTTGAAATATGGTAAGAAGATTCAAATCCGCTAACGATAGCATTCATTCCGTTAGACATCAAAAAAATAGACATCAAAACCCCTGTCGAAAGCAAACTACCATAACTGTTATTCATAATATCTATCAAAATCGATTCAACAGCTCCGTATGTGCTTGGGGGCACACTTGTTTCGACAAATGAAAGAAAATCTTCTTGGAAATTTTCGATTGGGATGTATGGAATTAAATTCAGTATAAACAAAGCAAACGGAAACAAAGCCATGAAAAAACTAAAAGCAATCGAACCGGCTCTATAGGTAAATGCACCTTCGATGATTCCTTTGATGTACATTGCACCAAGGTCATACAGGGTTAATCCGCCGAGTCGAGGGAGGTTTATTTTTTTTGTAAATCCAATTGTTTGCTGGATGATTTTCACGCTTATTAGGATTATTCCACAACTGCTTTGAGGCTCAAATCCATATTGTAAATCGAGTGAGTTAAAGCTCCGCTCGAAATGAAATCTACGCCACATTCGGCATAATTGCGAATGGTTGTTTCGTTAATATTCCCCGATGATTCTGCAAAACATTTCCCATTTATCATTTCGACTGCTTTTCGCGTGTCTGCATAATTGAAATTGTCAATCAAGATTTGATATACACCGTCGTTTTGTAAAATTTCTTCTATTTCGTTTAAATCACGAGCTTCCACAACGATTTTTAAATCTTTATTGTTTTGTTTCAAATACGCTTTGGTTTGGTTAATTGCCGCAGTGATTCCGCCAGCAAAATCAATATGATTGTCTTTGAGCATAATCATATCATACAATGCAAATCGATGATTTTCACCGCCACCGATTTTCACTGCCCATTTTTCTATGGCTCTAATTCCGGGTGTGGTTTTGCGCGTATCGAGAATTTTTGCTTTTGTTCCTTCAACCAAATCCACAAAATATTTTGTTTTGGTAGCAATGGCACTCATTCGTTGCATACAATTCAGCACAACGCGTTCGGCTTTTAATATAGATTGCGATTTTCCGGTTACAAAAAAGGCGATGTCGCCGTGTATTACAGGCGCTCCGTCTTCGATTTGTACATCTATTTTTAGGTCTGTATCGACATAATTAAATATCATTTTGGCAAATTCAACGCCGGCAAGTATTCCGTCGTCTTTAACCAATAGTTTTGCCTTTCCAACAGCATCGGCAGGTATGCACGCCAATGAGCTGTGGTCGCCATCGCCGATGTCTTCACGAATAGCATTTTCTATAATAAGTTGTAATTCTTCGTTAAATTGTTCTTGACTAATCATTTTCCTTTTTCTTTGCTGGCTAAAGTACGAAAATATCTTGATTTAGAAACGATATTTAGCAAACTTAAAAGCGATTTTGGCGGAGAAATAATTGTAATTATTCAAGTATTTTTCCCAATCTGGATGTGTGTTTGCTCTCAGTTTGCTGATGCTGTATTTCAAACCAAATAGTACAAAAAAGTTATTGCCAGTATGCACTGCAAAATCTACGCCGATACCTAAACCGTCAGCGTCGTATCTCAATTTTTTACCTCCAGATTTGCCGGTGTATTCAGTATAATCATAAGAAATATAAGGCTCCAAAACAAAATTTTCAGCTATCGGTTGGTAAAAGCTAGCGTAAGGTCCGATTGAGAAATAAGAAGTACGTTTGAAAAGACCATAATATTGCGGATTTTTTACTCGCATCTTTGAAGCGTTTCCGTGGATTCCTAAAGTGAATTTTTTGTAATGTGCTATTCCTATTTTGGCAAAAAAAGCAAATGGAGCAGAGCGGTGTGCATCGCCCATCATGCTTTCGTTGGGGATGAGGTTGGAAATTCCGCTACCGATTTCAAAATCCTGTCCAAACCATAATTCTTTCTTTTGGTCTTGTGCAGACATAAGTGATGAACACAAAAGAGTAGTGAGTAGCAATAACTTTTTCATAAGGCTAAAAATTAAAATTAAGTGTCCCAACATTGATGTAATGATTCGTTACATTGAATTCTGAAATATATCCGTAATATTTGGTGTGGATATCTTTTTTGATTTCGATATAATACACATCATTTTTTTCATTTTGTGGAAAACTCAGACTGAAATTACCATTTTTGTCGGTTGTGGTAGTTGAAATAGCGTATCGTGAATGTTGATCTGAATGCTGTTCTATCTCTGCAATATCACCACTTTCGGGAGAAAAAGAACTCGGAAAAACGGTAACTTCCACTCCTTGTTCAGAAGTTAGGTCAGTGGTTACACGGCCTTCTAAAACGGTGCGTTCTTCACCAGTGTAATGGTCGGTTGAACAAGCCGAAATACCTGTGATGACCAGAAAAAACAAAATGATTTTTTTCATGATGTAAAATTGTTAGTAAAAATAAATATTGAAGTAAACATAAAGAAAAAAAAATCAATTTATAACAATTTACAATAAAAAAGCGAGAGAACCACCTCTCGCTTGTAACCAAAAAAACACTTATGAAACCTTCAGTTCATAACTGAAGTCTGAAACAAATGTAGTGAATAATTATTCATTTTCAAACTTTTTTAAAACATTTTCTCGAAAAGTTTCGCCGACAGGCAATGTAATTTCAGGTAATACAATTTGTTTATTTTGAATTGACTGCACGCGGGCAGTCGGGATAATATACGAACGATGTATGCGGATAAACATTTCTGAAGGTAATTTTTCAATAATATTTTTCATAGACATTCTCGCGATGATTTTGCTTTTGTTGCTGAGATAGATTTGTATGTAATCGTCCAAACTTTCGATATATAAAATCTCTGAATAATCTACTTTATATAGTTTGTAATCAGCTCTAATCATCAGATAGTCAATTACTTTTTCTAAGTAGTTTTTTGCTTTTTCGACGGCGGTTTCAAATCTTTCGAGGCTAATAGGTTTTAGGATATAATCCACCGCACTCACGTTAAAACCTTCGATGGCATAATGATCGTAAGCCGTCGTGAAAATAACCGAAGGTTTTACAGGCAAAGATTTATAAAAATCTACGCCATTTTGTTGAGGCATTTCAATATCCAAAAACAACAAATCGACAGGATATTCTTCCAGATATTTGTAGGCTTCTTGTAAATTGGTAAATGTTTTTTCTAATTTGATTTCGGGCGTTTTCTTGCAATGATGTTCAATCACTTTCAATGCCAAAGGTTCGTCGTCAATTGCTATTGCTTGTATCATTTTCTACATTTATTTTAAGATACACATGAAAAATATCATCATGCTCTGTGATTTTTAATTTATGTTGATTCGGATAAATATACATCAATCGCTGTTTGGTATTTTGTATTCCGGTGTTACTTTTTTTATGATTTTTAGGATAATTGCCTGATTTACTATTGGTAATATCCATTTCAACAGAATGTTCAAAAACATTGATATGGAGATGAATAAAAGATTTTTTATTGGTATTTAAACCATATTTAAAAGCATTTTCAATAAACGGAATAAAAATTAAAGGTGTAATCATTTGATGCGAAATTGCACCAGAAATATTCAGTTGAAAATCGGTGTGGTCGCTCAAACGAAGTTTTTGTAATTCGATATAGCTTTGGATATAATTGATTTCTTTTCGCAGTTCAACTTTTTCATTACCGCTTTCTATAACCACATATCGCATGATGTCAGACAATTTGAGAATAGCTTCCGGAGCTTCGTCAGATTTCTCTAAAGTGAGTGCATACAAGCTGTTGAGCGTGTTAAAAAGAAAATGCGGATTGATTTGTGCCTTGAGATAAGCTACTTCTGATTTGAGTTTTTCTTGACCGATAATGCTCATTTGTTTGTTGAGTGTCAGTAAAATAGCAATCAAAACCGAAATCAAAAATTCATAAAAAGTTTTGTCTGAAATTAGCTGATGCCAAAAAGCCGGATTTTGTATCGAATAATTTGCTTCCGGAAAAATAAGGTGCGGTACACGAACGATGATAAAACCAAATACGGCAACTATAAACAGATATATCCAAAAAGTCTCTTTATTGTGCCATTTCGGAATGAGGTAATAATAATTGAAATAGAAAAAAATCACGACGAGCAAAGTTCCACAAAATTTTTGCAGAAAATCAACAGATTGTAATGGAGATTTTCCCGAATAAATTTCGATAGAACTCAATAAAGGCACAGCAATAAATATTACCGAAACCAATACGATTAATAAAGTTTGCTTGTCTAAAATTTTCATTATTCTTATTTTTTAATCAAGCCTAATTCAATCAATCTTTCCGTTAAAAATTCGCCAGCAGTAATATCGTCATATAATTTTGGATGATTATCGTCAATACAATTTTCAAGCACATTAAGTGGTGTTTCTATTCTCGGATGCATAAAAAACGGAATTGAATAACGCGAATTTCCCCACAATTCTCTCGGCGGATTCACCACGCGATGTATGGTTGATTTCAGTTTATTGTTGGTCAATCTCGACAACATATCTCCTACGTTAATCACCAGTTCGTCGTCTTCGGCAATCGCATCAATCCATTCTCCATCGTGGTTTTGCACTTGCAAACCTTTTCCTTGTGCACCCATCAACAGCGTGATTAAATTGATGTCGCCGTGTGCTGCCGCTCTCACTGCATCGTTGGGTTCTTCAAGAATTGGCGGATAATGTATAGGTCGCAAAATAGAGTTTCCGTTTTTAACACGATGGTCAAAATAAAATTCATCCAAATGCAGGTATAAAGCCAATGCACGTAACACATAAACGCCTGTTTTTTCTAGCATTTTGTAGGCTTTTTTACCTACCTCGTTAAATGCCGGAAGCTCTTCTACAAAAACATTTTTCGGATATTTAGCATCCAATTCGGGGTCGTTTTCAACATATTGACCGAAGTGCCAAAACTCTTTCAAATCGGCAGTTTTATAACCTTTTGCAGTTTCTTTTCCGAAGGAAACATAACCTCGTTGTCCGCCAATGTTTGGAATTTCATATTTAGATTTTACAGCTTGAGGCAAATCAAAAAAAGCTTTTATTTCCCGATACAAATCATCTACTAATTGTTGATCCAAAAAATGACCTTTCAAAGCAACAAAACCGATTTCTTCGTAAGCTTGCCCAATTTCGCTTACAAATTTTTGGCGTTTGTTCTCGTCTTCAGATAAAAAATCTTCTAGATTTACACTCGGTATTTTTTGCATAATATTTAAATTTAAGTCTCAGATTGAAAGTTAGTAAATAAAACGTAAAAGTAATGCATAATACAGAAAAAATAAATCAACACGCATGCAAAGTATATTTAATTTGTTCGTTTATACTTTAATGCGTCCACAATACATCCAAAATTGATAAAATAATCTAAAATATACTTGGATAGCGTATATTTTTTATAAATTAGCCACCTAAACAAATGACAAAAAGATGAAAAAGTTTTTATTTGCCTTAGGTGCAATGGCAATGTTAGTTTCTTGTGAGCAAAAGCAAGAAGGTGTTACAATTAATGGTACAGTACAAGGTTTTGAAGACGGAACAATGGTGTACATCAACAATGCTGATGAAAAATCAGACACAGGTTTAACCAAAATAGATTCTGTTGCTATTACCGAAGGAAAATTTACTTTCAATGGACAAGCAGGTGAGATTGATAGAAAATACTTAGAGTTTGGTACAGAGCAAATGTATTACCTACCTTTTATCTATGAAAATGGAGAGATAACGGTGGTTTATGACAAGGATAAGACTGAAAATACCAAAGTTACGGGGACAGAAAATAATGATGCTTTGATGGCTTTTAGAGAACAAACCAAACCGATAGAAGAAAAAATCAAACGTTTTCAAGAAGAAAATGAAGAAAAAATGATGCAAGCTCAAATGAGCGGCGATCAAAACGCAATGAATGAGTTGATGGAAGGCTATTCTGCCATCATAGATGAAGTGGGTGAGGTGTCTAAAAATTTTGTAAAAAACAATAGCAATTTCGCTTCTATGATGATGTTGGGAGAATTGCATCAACAAAAACAAATTACTGACGAAGAGTTAATTGAGGTTTTTGGTAAAATGGACGAATCATTGAAAACAACCAAAGTAGGAAAAGAAATCCAAGAATTGGTTGACAATGCAGCAAAATTAGCAGTTGGACAACCTGCACCAGATTTTTTAGGGCCAACACCAGAAGGAACAACAACTTCTTTGAAAGAAAATTTAGGGAAAGTAACTATCATTGATTTTTGGGCTGCATGGTGTGGACCTTGTAGAAGAGAAAATCCAAACGTAGTGAGAGTTTACGAAAAATATAAAGATCAAGGATTGAATATTATCGGTGTTTCTTTGGATAGAGATAGAGAAGCTTGGTTAAAAGCAATCGCAGATGACGGATTGGCTTGGACGCAAATATCTAACATCGCATACTTTAACGATCCAATTGCTAAAGCATACAACATTAATGCAATTCCGGCTACTTTTATTTTAGATGCTGACGGAAATATCGCAGCCAAAGATTTGAGAGGACAAGAATTGGAAGATAAAGTAGCAGAATTATTAGCAAAATAATTCACTCAAAGTTTTCATATTACAAAAATGCCTTACATTTGTTAAGGCATTTTTTTTGAATAAACATTTTGACTTTTACGATTATGAATTACATATTATTTGACGGAACGCACAGAGACGCACTTTTGCCATTTACATTTACTCGTCCAGTAGCAGATATCAGAATAGGCATATTCACCATTCGCGAAAAATGGGAACACTATTTAGGTTGTACCACTTCTACGATTACAGAGGATTATCTCGCTGAAAAATACCCAATGGTTGAGTTGGATGAAAATATTTTTATCAATGCATCCTTTTTGCCTAATGAAAATTTGGTCGATTTAATTGTGAATCTAAAACCCAATCAAGCAATATACCATCAAGATGAAATAATTGCCTTTCATGCTTTTGAAAATCAAGATGAGGTTGATTTGGACGCATACGAACAAATAGTTTTTGATCAAGAGTGCTTGGTTATCAGAAAACCATATGATATTTTTTCTAAAAACGATACGGCACTACGAGCCGATTTTGAATTAATAACAGAAGGTAGAGAATCAGAGCCAATTCCGAGTACAGTTCAATATCTTGGAGCAGAAAATATATTTATCGAAGAAGGAGCAAAACTCAATTTTGTTACGCTTAATGCTACTTCTGGTCCAATTTATATAGGTAGAAATGCCGAGGTAATGGAAGGAAGTGTTATCAGAGGGCCATTTTCTTTAGGCGAAGAATCACAAGTAAAACTCGGAGCAAAAATATACGGAGCTACCACAATTGGGCCGCATTGTCGAGTAGGCGGGGAGGTCAATAATTCGGTGTTGTTTGGTTATTCAAACAAAGGTCATGATGGATTTTTGGGTAATGCCGTTTTGGGCGAATGGTGTAATATCGGAGCCGACAGTAACAATTCCAATTTAAAAAACAATTATGACGAGGTGCGTTTGTGGAGCTATGAAAGTGAATCATTTGAGCGAACAGGACTACAATTTTGTGGGTTGATGATGGGCGACCATAGCAAATGTGGTATCAACACGATGTTTAATACCGGAACAGTAGTTGGCGTGAGTGCAAATGTTTTCGGAGCGGGGTTTCCAAGAAATTATATCCCCAACTTTACATGGGGAGGAGCACAAGGAACTCAAAAATACTTGATTAACAAAGCTTTGCAAACAGCAGAAATTGTTATGCAACGACGTTATCAAGAATTGACTCAAGAAGACAAAGACATCCTAATGCATATTTACAACGAAACCAAAGAGTGGCAAAAATCATAAATATGGCACCGTTTGAGGAATACCGTATCTGAAATTTTGTAATTCAAAATTACTGTTTCGGATGCGGTTGGTATGAAAAATATTGTTACCGACACCAGGCATTTTAGGATAATAACTGATAGACAGCTGTATTTTACTAACATTCAAAAAATCGTTAGTAATCATTACGCCTAATGTAACTGAAGTGTAAAGATTACTGTCGAATATATTTTGTCCGTGATCGGAAATAAAACCCAAAGAACCAGCAAGAAATGGACTAAAGCGAAATCCAAACCACGAATTGGGGGCATAAGATTGCGTTTGAAAATTGAGCAATAATTTTTTTGTTCCTCGCAGGTTGTAACTGTCAAAACCATCAATTCCGTATGTACCGTTGAGTGTAATTTTGTCTTTGAAATAATCCAAACGATTGTAACCATAAACCAATTCAGGATTGAAAAACTGTCTGAATAACCAATTGCCTAATTGAAATGCTCTGGTAAAATAAACGCCTTCTAATCTGAAAACACTTTGCTCTGGATTGTTTTTGTGAAAATAACTTCCCCACTGAACTTCTCCACCAAAATATCCTGAACGAGTGTATTTGCCCAAAGAAAATTTAGCTCCAAAGTACGTCCGAGTGCGATCGTCTAATTGCTGAACACCAGAAGTAATCGAGAAAATTTTTCCGACAGCAATATCTTCAATTCGGTCGTGATTGTAAATATATCTATCTTGAATATAATTTAACGAATTGATTCCAACACTAACCAAAAAACGTTTGCTGTCTGAATAATAATTATACGGATTGTATTCTAAATCAGGTTTTTGTAAGTAATCAATTCCAGTGAATCGTACGGATGTGACTAAATTGGTAATCACTTTATTGATTTTTTCTTTTTCGGATAATTTAATTGCATAGCCTCCCCAAACATCAATATTGTTATATTTCAATTCATACAATAACGATTGGTCTTCAAGAGTGTAAACAGAGTCTTTGTGATGCTGCTGTCCCATAGAAAAACCACCAGCCCATTTGGTAAGCGGAGAATAAAAAGGACGTTCGGCATAAATCGTTTTCGAAATATTTTTATCCAAATCTTCTCGATAGCTAATTCCTGTTGTGATAAAAGTGTTGGCGATGTTATTTAATTGATATTGTGATGCATAACCTTGTCTTCCTTCTTTGAAACGATTGCGGTATTCGTTAGAAAAATAATGTCCAAATCCTCCAAAGTTGTAAGAAGTCAATTTTAGTCGCATACTCGAAGTAGAAATACTCCCGGTCGGATAAATGCTCCACGAATCTAAAACACGAATGTTGATGTCCACAGAATCAGGATTGTTAGCAATTTCTTTCGGGCTGATAATTACCCGGCGGATATATCTTTGCGAACGGATAATACGCTCACTTTCTTTGACTTGCAGAGAATCAAAAGGTTTGTTTTCGTCAAACATTAATAGGTTTTTGATGGTAAAAGCCTTGGTTTTCAAATGCAAACTATTACCGATTTTGTCTAAGGTTTTCGTTGGCACACGTGTACTATCTTTCTCCGAATATCCAAATGGATCTAAGGTGACGATATTTACATTTCGGATAATTTTTCCTTGATATTTTTCAAAATCTTTATCAATTTCTTTTTGACTAACTTCCTGTATATGAGTTTGATGTGTTCGGTTTGGTTTTAGGATAGATTTTTGCAACCATCGGGTAAATTTACTTTTAGAAGTAAACTCTTCGATTCTTTCTCTGTCTTGCGAACTTCTATCCACAATAGTATCTTGGGTTTGTCCGTTCACGTTGTGTGAAATCAGACAAAGCCCAATTAAAAAACCATATATTTTTACTCGAAAATTCAATGTTAAGTGTTGATATCTAAATCTCTGATATAGTCTTCAAATTCATAGAAAAACAACTCGAATTCCTGCATATTATCATGAAAAAAAACAAAAATATCTTCCCAAGTCTTAGGATTATTGATAGAAACATTATTTTTTTCTACCCAAATTCGGCTAATCAATTTACCGTTTTCTAAGTAATAATTTTCTTCAAAAATAACATCAGGTAAATGATTTTCAACCAAAATATTTTTTAAAGATTCTATTTTTTGAAAATAAATTTTTCTCAACTCATCATCTTTTTGCTCAATGTCGAGAATCACGCAGGCTTTTTTATTGTCTGCATAAAATTTGAATGAAAAATCCTTGATTTTGGTTTTGTGTAATAACCATTTTCTCGAATATGCTTGACCAAATTCTGTCCAAAAACGTTGTTTGATTAATTTAGCTTCTTCTTTTGAATACATGCTCGTCGATTTGTTTCCAACCAATAAATATAAGGAAAATATGCTTTTATTAGTCAGTAATCATAAATATATGACTACTTTTGTTGTTAAAGTTAGATTATGACCAATAATGACGTTTTAAAAAAGCTTAGAGTAGCCCTGCAATTACGTGACGATGAGATAGTTGATATACTTTCGTTAGTGGATTTTAGGGTTTCAAAAGGCGAAATAGGCAATTTTTTCCGCAACGAAGACCACCCGAAATATGTTGAATGTAAAGACCAAATTCTGCGTAATTTCTTGAATGGATTAGTGATTTATTTACGAGGGAGCAAAGAAAAACCCAAAAATCCGGGAGAGGTTTTGCTCAACCGAAAATTTGGGAAAAAGTAGTGTATTTCATATTACTGTTCCAAAACTTTTTTGAGAACAAGAGCATGATTTATTTTTGGATTTTTTGCAGCGTACAACAACGTTAGATTTTGCTTTTGTGCAATATCTCGCAATCGGGTTAATTCATCATGCTGATTTTCCAATTCCGTTTGATAATGCTGCGAAAATTCCTCAAAACGCTCAGGGCGATGACCAAACCATTTTCGCAAATCGGTTGATGGTGTAACAGATTTGTTCCATTCGTCGAGCTTTGCTTTTTCTTTGCTCATCCCGCGAGGCCATAATCGATCAACCAAAATTCGGTATCCGTCTTCAGGTGAAATATCGTCGTAGATTCGCTTGATTTTGATCATGTGTTGATTATTGTAATTCAGCTTCTAATGTTATGGCTTTAGGGAACAAAATGTTGTTTTCCAGATGAATGTGCAAATGCAAATCATCTTCAAACTCTTTCAACAAATGAAAAGTTACCCGATAAGTATTACAGGCATCACTGGGCGGCGTATAATTGTCCGTAAGTTCGGCAATTTGTCTAAAACGTTCGCCTTCAGTGTCGTGTTCGTGCATCATTTGCTGAATCGGATTGGCGACTGTACCAAACGGAGAAGAAGGAACTGCTTCGTTTTCTTTAGCTTTAACCAAATTTTTGATATACGGAAAAAGCATCAATTCTTCTTTTTTCATGTGCATGGTTAATTCCCCGGCAGTTTCTTGAAATAAATCAGCTATTTTTTCTAATTCGGGATGACGTTTTCCATGTACCGATACGATTTTGTTTAGCAAAGGCAGAATTTCAGGGATTTTTTCTTCCACATACCGATGATGTTTTTTCTCAACATAATCGGCTAACAAATCAATTGGCCAACTGTTGTAATCGATGGTGTCAGAATTATTAGATGACTGTACGCGATGCAATTCTTCGATGATTTTGTTTGAATCAATGTTTTTTGCAGCACAAGCATCAGCAATGGTTTTATTTCCATTACAACAAAAATCTATTTGGTAATCTTTGAAAACTTTGGCTGTTCTGTAGTTTTTTGCGACTACTTCGCCTACGACATCTTGCGGTATAATCTCCATGGTTTTTTGTATTAAAGTTTATACAAAGTTAATCTATTTTTTTATTTCAGACAATATTGTCGCAAATAAAATTTAAGTATAAAAAAACGGTTTTCTCAACTAATGAAGAAAACCGTTTTAAAAAATTAATTATAGTGATATATTATGACAAAGCATTTTTCACTTGATCAGCTGCTTCTTGGAATTCGATAGCAGAAAGAATCGGCATACCTGATTCGTCAATAATTTGTTTTGCTAAATCAGCATTTGTTCCTTGCAAACGAACAATGATAGGCACCTTGATGTCGTCGCCCATGTTTTTATAAGCATCAACAACACCTTGAGCTACACGGTCGCAACGTACAATTCCACCAAAAATATTGATTAAAATTGCTTTTACATTCGGGTCTTTCAAAATGATACGAAAAGCTGTTTCTACACGTTTTGCATCGGCAGTACCACCAACGTCTAAGAAGTTAGCAGGTTCAAAACCAGCGTATTTAATCAAGTCCATAGTAGCCATTGCCAATCCGGCTCCGTTTACCATACAACCTACTGTTCCGTCAAGGTCAACATAGTTCAAACCAGCAGCTTTTGCTTCTACTTCGATTGGTCTTTCTTCGGTAATATCGCGCATTTCAGCATAATCAGCATGACGATACAAAGCGTTGTCATCCAAAGTTACTTTGGCATCAACGGCGATAATTTTATCGTCAGAAGTTTTCAATACCGGATTGATTTCAAACATTGAAGAATCAGAACCTACATAAGCTTTGTAAAGAGCATCAACGAATTTTACCATTTCTTTGAATGCCGCTCCGGATAATCCTAAGTTAAAAGCAATTTTACGAGCTTGGAAACCCTGTAAACCAACAGCTGGGTCGATTTCTTCTTTAAAAATTAAATGAGGTGTTTTTTCGGCTACTTCTTCGATATCCATTCCGCCTTCGGTAGAATACATAATCATATTGCGTCCTTTTGAACGGTCTAACAACACAGACATATAAAATTCAGAAGGTTCATTGTCGCCCGGATAGTAAACATCTTCTGCAATCAAAACGCGGTTTACGCGTTTACCAGTTGGAGGTGTTTGTGGTGTAATCAAATCCATCCCGATAATTTGACCAGAGATTTCTTTAACCTCGTCTAAGTTTTTGGCCAATTTTACACCGCCACCTTTACCACGACCACCAGCGTGAATTTGTGCTTTGATTACGTGCCATCCTGTTCCGGTTTCTTCGGTTAATTTTTTGGCAGCTTCTACCGCTTCTTCTGCTGTGCTGGCTACGTTTCCACGTTGTACGCGTACACCATAGCTCGCTAATATTTGTTTACCTTGAAATTCGTGTAAATTCATTATAAATTTATTTTCAGATTTAGATTAAAGTAATTGTGACGCAAAAATAATAAATTGGTTTGTAATTGCCTAACAAATTAGTTTTTAACTTTTGTTGATTTGTGTTTGGCGATAATTACTTCTGAGAAAAACGACAATGTGAAATATGATTTTTTATGTATACATTATTTCGTTATATAGGGTTTTTCAAAACTCATATTTTCATTAGCTAAATATATTTTATCTAATTTAGGGTATATTACATAATAAGTCCATTTGATACCATCTGATGTACAAGCTACAGCGTATTCATCATTTGTTATTTCACTAACATAGAATTCACCACAACCTGTAATAACCTGAGTTCGATTAATCAGAATATTGCTAACTGATTTGTTTTTAGCTCATTATATTGTATTGAAGGTTTTTTAGGAAAAAATGAATAAGCAATTAGCCCCGAAATAAGGTTTGTAAAAAAGTTTCCTATAGATCT
>DATGOD010000175.1:0-4933 GCA_035306305.1 Flavobacterium sp. | reverse complement strand
TCACCTCTTCCCATTCCGCACAGAGAAGTTAAGCCCGATTGCGCAGATGGTACTGCAATACCATGCGGGAGAGTATGTCGCCGCCTTGTTTTTTAGTAAAACCCAATCTGAAAAGATTGGGTTTTCTTTTTTTATAGGTGTGCAGTTCGCAAGCTCGGGTCAACGCCTTGTTTTTGAAAGTCTTCATCAGCTTTGGTGAGGATTTTTTGTTATAACGAAATAACAACTCTTAAACCTATAGTAAGTTTTTTTACAAGCTATAGGTTTGAAAAAAATATTTTTAAGGTTTTACTATTACAAAACCAGTAGAACTTGCTGTACAATATTCTGTTTCGTAAAATTCTGCCTTGAAAATTTCTCTTTTTATATCGTAATTTTCTTCCAAATATCTTAATATGTAATCTAATCTTTTGTATTCAATAAGAGTATCTCTTTCTTTTTCGCATGTTAAATATTCAACTTGCCAATAATAATAAAAATTAGTTGGTATTTTCTTTTCAAGAATCAATTTAGCGACACCATCTAAGACTTTTAAATCTTCTTTATTTGGAATGATTTGATGAGTATCATAAATTAAGTCTATATACGAATCAACCATTAGTTGAGTATCTTTATGTTGAGCATTAGTTTTAATACTCAGCGATAAAAGAAGCATTGGAAACAAAATTTGTAGTTTCATTTCTAAATAAAATTTTAAGGTTGAATAAAGATAATAAAATTTTCATACCTGAAAGGAAGAATTCTTTTTCACTAAACACAAAAAAACCGCCGAAAATTTCAGCGGTTTTCAATTTATATAAACAGAAATCTTTTTATTGATTCATCAAATCTTCGATTTCTTCTGCTTCTAATGGGATATTTTTCATCAAATTTATTGGAGCACCCTTATCGGTAATCACATAATTATCTTCTAAACGAATACCAAATCCTTCTTCTGGGATATAGAAACCGGGTTCGATAGTGAAAACCATTCCTGGAACAAAATCGTCAGTCAAAATGCCATAATCATGCGTGTCGAGTCCCATGTGGTGAGAAGTTCCGTGCATCATATATTTTTTGTAAGCTGGCCAATCTGGATCTTCGTTTTGTACATCGGCTTTGTCTAATAACCCCAAACCTAACAATTCGGAAGTATAAACTTTACCTAATTCTTTGTGATAATCATACCAATTAATACCCGGAACCATTAGTCTTTCGGCTTCTTTTTTGCATCTTAAAACAGCTTCGTACACTTGGCGTTGGCGTGGCGTAAATTTACCATTAACCGGAATTGTACGGCTCATGTCAGAAGAATAATTGGCATATTCGGCAGCGACATCAAACAAAATCAAATCGCCGTCTTTGCATTGTTTATTGTTTTCGATATAATGTAAAACATTGGCATTGTTGCCGGAAGCGATAATCGGTGTGTAGGCAAAACCTTTAGAACGGTTTCTTAGAAATTCATGAGCAAACTCGGCCTCGATTTCATATTCCCAAACATCTGGTTTTACAAAACCAAGAATTCTTCTAAATCCTTTTTCGGTAATATTGCACGCATGTTGAATCAAGTCGATTTCTTCTTGCTCTTTTACCGAACGCAAACGTTGTAAAATCGGATTTGAACGCAAATAATTGTGTCCCGGATAATCTTTTTTCAATTGTTTGATAAATCGGTCTTCGCGAGTTTCTGTTTCCACGCCAGCTCGATAATGCTCATTGAGATTGATATAAACATTTTTAGCTTCAACCATCAGTTTTCTGAACACAGAAGGAAAATCTGACAGCCAATAAATGGTTTGTATGCCTGTTGTTTCACGAGCCTTTTCTTTGGTTAGTTTTTCTCCTTCCCAAATAGCAATATGCTCGTTGGTTTCACGAAGGAAAAGCACTTCACGATGTTTGTCTTCAAATGCATCTGGAAAAATAACCAGAATAGATTCTTCTTGATCTACGCCAGACAAATAAAAAATATCACGATGTTGAGCAAAAGGCAGCGTAGAATCTGCCGAAACCGGATAAATATCGTTGGAATTAAAAACAGCCAAACTTTGCGGAGCCATTTGAGCGGCGAATTTTTTTCTGTTTTTGATAAATAAATTTGGATTGATTGAATGATATTTCATGTAAAAAAGATTTTATACACCCAAAGTTACGATTTATTCATCGTATAAAAGAGCTCTTTAAGTATTTTTTAAATCATGCAAACAGAAAACTTTTTCAATTCACATCAAATTATCTCGATTTGCACAAACATTCAACAGTTTCTTTTTAACTTTGTTGAAATTTTGAAAAAAGATGTACAGAACACTTACTTGTGGCGAACTTCGTCACGATAATATTGGTCAAGAAGTAACTTTGTCTGGTTGGGTTCAAAAAATTCGAGACAAAGGATTTATGATTTGGGTGGATTTGCGCGACAGATACGGGATTACGCAACTTATTTTTGACGAATCCAGAACCGATAAAGCAGTGATGGAACAAGCCAAATCTTTAGGACGAGAATTTGTAATTCAAGTTACCGGTCAGGTTATCGAAAGAGAGTCCAAAAACCCTAATTTGCCAACCGGAGATGTAGAAGTTTTGGTACAGAAATTAACCATATTAAACGCTTCTGAATTGCCTCCGTTCACTATCGAAGATGAAACAGATGGAGGTGAAGATATTCGAATGAAATACCGTTATTTGGACATCCGAAGAAACCCGATTAAACAAAAATTATTGTTCAGACACAAAGTTGCCCAAGAAGTAAGAAACTATTTGTCTGCCCAAGATTTCTGCGAAGTAGAAACGCCATATTTGATTAAATCTACGCCTGAAGGAGCCAGAGATTTTGTTGTGCCTTCTCGTATGAATTCAGGAGAATTTTATGCATTGCCACAATCGCCGCAAACATTCAAACAATTGTTGATGGTTGGTGGAATGGACAAATATTTTCAGATTGTAAAATGTTTCAGAGATGAAGATTTGAGAGCAGACCGTCAGCCAGAATTTACACAAATCGACTGCGAAATGTCTTTTGTCGAACAAGAAGATGTGATGCAAACATTTGAAGGATTGACCAAGCATTTGCTAAAAAAAATAAAAAACATCGATGTAACCGATTTTCCTCGCATGACTTATGATGAAGCGATGCGAAAATATGGGAATGATAAACCGGATATTCGTTTCGGAATGGAATTTGGCGAATTGAACGAAGTCGCTCAACACAAAGATTTTAAAGTGTTTAACGAAGCAGAATTGGTTGTTGGAATTGCTGTTCCGGGTGCTGCATCGTATTCCAGAAAACAAATCGACGAGCTGATTGATTGGGTAAAACGTCCGCAAGTTGGTGCGTTGGGAATGGTTTATGTGAAATGCGAAGCCAACAATACATTCAAATCGTCGGTGGATAAATTTTACGACCAAGAAGATTTGGCAAAATGGGCAGAAGTAACCGGTGCCAAAGAAGGCGATTTGATTTTAGTATTATCCGGAAAAGCCAATAAAACACGCGAACAACTCAGTGCTTTGCGTATGGAATTAGGCAACCGATTAGGATTGCGAAAACCTGATGAATTTGCGCCACTTTGGGTGGTTGATTTTCCGCTTTTTGAATGGGACGAAGAAACTCAAAGATATTATGCAATGCACCATCCGTTTACTTCGCCAAAACCTGAAGATATTGATAAATTGGATTCTAATCCGGGAGAAGTTCGTGCCAATGCGTATGATTTGGTACTGAACGGAAACGAAATCGGAGGAGGGTCAATCCGTATTTTCGACAAAGCGATGCAACAACGTATGTTCAAACTTTTAGGATTTACGGAAGAAGAAGCCGAAAATCAATTTGGATTTTTGATGAATGCTTTTAAATACGGAGCTCCACCACACGGCGGAATAGCATTTGGGCTCGATCGTTTGGTTGCTATTTTGGGCGGGCAAGAAACGATAAGAGACTTTATCGCGTTCCCGAAAAATAATTCAGGACGAGATGTGATGATTGATGCTCCATCGGCAATTAGTCAAGAGCAATTAACGGAATTATCTATCGGTCTAAAAACAGAATAAATAACAAGGAAGGAGTTTTGGCTTCTTCCTTTTTTATTACATAATATGAAAAAAACAATCACTATTTTACTCATCTTTTTCTCAGTCCAACTGATGATGGCTCAGAAAACAGAACCATATATCATATACAATGCCAAAGGAAAAAAGGTGCGTTTTGACAAAATGGTCAAACAAATTAAAGATGCCGACGTGATATTATTTGGCGAATTGCACAACAATGCTATCGCTCATTGGTTGCAACTGCAATTGACCAAAAAAATGTATCAGCAAAGACAAATTGTATTGGGAGCCGAAATGTTTGAGCGAGACAATGCCCAAGCATTGAGCGATTATGTAAACGGAATTATCAACGAAAAAACCTTTGATAGCGTAGTGCGTTTTTGGAACAATTATTCAACAGATTACAAACCTTTGGTCGAATTTGCCAAAGAAAATAACGTAGATTTTATTGCGACAAATGTACCTCGTCGATACGCCAGTCAATTATATAAAGAAGGCGAAGAAGCTTTGTTGTCTTTGCCGGAAAATGAAAAAGAGTGGATTGCTCCGCTGCCTTTTCCGTATGACGCCACGTTGCCGTCGTATGCTCAAATGATGGAAATGTTTGCAGATAGCGACCATGCCAACGAAAATTTCCCCAAAGCACAAGCGATTAAAGACGCCACGATGGGATATTTTATTGTGCAAAATTTACAACCCGAACAATTGTTTATCCATTTTAATGGAGCGTATCACAGCGATAATTACGAAGGAATTTATTGGTATATTAATGAATATCGACCGAATTTGGATATGAAAACCATTACTGTTGTGGAGCAAGAAGATATTTTTCGTTTAAATGAAGAACATCAACAAAAAGCAGATTATATCATCGTTTTTCCGACAGATGCCCCAAAGAGTTATT
>DATGOD010000174.1:0-10105 GCA_035306305.1 Flavobacterium sp. | reverse complement strand
CATCTCCGAAAAGTCTGGGATTTCCAGTATTTTATAGTAGTTAATCATTTAGTTTACTAGAAGGTAAACATATACTTTCTCTCCGAGTCATATTCTCTAAACAAGGTATTTTTCAAACGGTTTAACAAATTTCTCAATCATATCTTCAGCTCTTTGTGTGGCTTGTACCGTAAAATGCTTTAGATATTCTCTTGCCCATTGCTCCATATTTCCTTCAAAATTTTGGTCTAAATCTTCTACGTTAAATTGGATTTGCATGGCGGCTGCCCAATTAATGTATAGAGAATTCGGGTTTGCTTTAAAAAGGTTTACTGCATGTGCTTTTTTGCAAACTAATTTATTTTCTTCTAATTCCCAATCGATTCCAAAATATTGTATAGTAAAATTATCAAATTCACAGTTATCAATCATTCTTGCACAAGTTTGAGCGAGTTTATAAGCTGAAATTATATTTGGTGGTTGTGCTTTTTTACTAATATTCCTTGTTTTTATATCTATAATTTCATAAAAATCATTATCTACAACCAAAATATCAGCGGTATCGTTTTGTTTTTCTTCAAATGGATTTTCAATATCCCATTTTGTCGTTGCAGACTTTCCTCGACTTAATAAAAACATAACGGTAGGTGAATTAAATAAACTCAACCGTTCTTCATAGGTTATAACGGTAGGGTTTTTACTAAAAAGGTCATTCAAATACTCATATTGTCGAAACGTTTTATTAGGAAAAACTTTCTTTAGTTCTGAATAAACATGTTTGTCAAAAGGTTCTCCTGCAGCATGCCCTGATAGAGTGCCTGAAATAGGTTTTGGAACAGATGCTCCTATGATTTTATTTAGTAAATCGTTATAGTTTACAATACTCATTTTATGTCTAATAGTTTATCAAAAAGTTCATTAATATTTTTTATAATAGAATCGTCTTTTTGATGAAGATACGATTTTGTAAGAAACGTTATTTTGTTGTGATAGTT
The DNA here is from genome assembly GCA_035306305.1 of Flavobacterium sp. Taxonomy (GTDB): domain Bacteria; phylum Bacteroidota; class Bacteroidia; order Flavobacteriales; family Flavobacteriaceae; genus Flavobacterium. Next base: position 9,131 of record DATGOD010000174.1, on the reverse strand, counting down.
AATTTCCGTTGTGTTGTTCCAATCAATTTTTCTAAAAGGAATACTTGAAATTGGTTTTTCAGAAAATTCTACAATATTTCCTTTTACTACCCCTTTATTTTTTAGCCAAGTAAAAACCCTATGATTATTTAAGAAAGCTAGTATGTAATATAAACTTTCCTTGGTACTTTCTTTTTTAAAAACAGCAGTAACATCTTGAGTTGGAAAGATTCCTTCCGAAACATAAGAAAATCTAAAATAATCTTTATTGGATATTCGTTCTTTACAAGGTACAAATATTCTTGGTTCTTGCGAGTTAAATAAATTATAGTTTCTCAAAAATACCCATTCCCAAAAATTTATTTCTCTGTTGTATTTATATCTTTTGTTTAATTTTTCTTTTTGAGTGATTAGTTTTGAATAAAAATTTGGGCATTTAGTTTCAAATTCAGACTCATTTTTTATATCATTTGCAAATATATAATTAGTAATATTTTTATATGTAAATGCCTCTAAATCTTTAGCCTTAATTACTTTTATCGTTTTAGTTTTTTCAAAGTTATTCAGCTCTCGTCCATTTAATTGAAAGGCTTTGTCTAAGCCGCTTACCATTCCATTTCCTATTTCACATATATCTCCAATTGTAGGGTAAGATTTTACTGTTTTTTTTCCAAACAAATCTTGTTCAAACTCAATTTGAGTTAAACATCCTTTTTCAAAATCATTAATTTGTTTTATTTCATTTTGATTTGTTAAAAGCCATCTTTTATTTTTTTCAAATTGAGGTACTTTAAATCTTTCAAAATCAGTATCATTTCCTGACTTAATTTCAACAAGTTTTTCAGTTGTTAAAACATTATTTTTATAATACTTGACAATATCTATTTTTTCTGTTTTGTCTTTTGATTTTATGTATTTAAAAATCATTACCGATACTGTAGCATTATCAAAAATAGGTGTTTCATTGAAATGATAAATTTTCTCAAAGTAACCATGTTCAATCATGTAATTTCTTAATGATTCAGCATGAGTTGTATTCATCCAATACTCTGGACAAATAAAAATTAGTTGTCCATTTTTATTTAGCAATTCTATAGACTTCAAAATAAAAATATACAAATAGTCACATAAACTATTAAAATACTTATTCCAAAGTTTACTTCTCCCTAATTCTTCTTTTAATTCTTCTTCTAAATTTTTCCACCTGATATATGGTGGGTTTCCGATGATTAAATCAAATTTTTTATCAATTAAAGCAGTAACAAAACTCTCATGTATTACAAAATCAAATTGTGTTCCCAGTTCCTCGTCAATTTCATAAGCGGTAATATCCTTAAAACCTTTTTTTATGAGAATATCCAAAAATACGCCTTCTCCAGACGATGGTTCTAAAATTTTTGAATTAAAATCAACATTTGCTAAATTAATCATAAATTCAGCAATATTTTTAGGTGTAAAATATTGACCATATTTATTTTTTTTCTTCTCCTCAACAAGAGAAGAAAACGAAGCATCCTCTATTTGGTATTCCTTAATCATTTCATAAACTTATCAATATTTACCACAACAAAGATAAATATATTTTTCACACTTAATATATTACTCTCCTTAAACAATAAAGATATTTACAGCCACTTTACTTCCCTTATTTTTTTATTGAACAAAAACCGCATCATCACTTTGTCGCCTTCATCGGTTTTGATTACGCGAAATTGTGGCGACAATAAGGTTGCGAACACCGCACACAACAGCGGATTGATAAATCCGTCGATGGTCGTGAAATGCAACAACAATTTACCTATTAAAAAAAGAACCGCAAAGCAGACGAACTGCACGATAAAAACTTTGTTTTGTTTACTCATTGGTTTGAAATTTAGCTTTTTTACTTCCTTCGTAAATGTCGTATCTCACCAAGCGAGATTCGATTTTCCCGTTAAACAGTTTAATTCTACGCGTAGTTTTTAATCCTACATACTTCAATGCTTCGACATTTCCGGTAATAAACCACGCTTCGGTTTGCGGATAAGACTGTTTGAACGTATCGCCGATTTCGCGATAAAATCGTTCTAAATCGATATCCAAACGTTCTCCATAAGGCGGATTAAACACCATGTGCAAAGAGCCTTCGGTTGATTTTTTAGTTTTGAAAAAGTCTTCCTGCTCGATGTCGATATATTCTTCCAAATTGGCATTGCGTACATTTTCTCGGGCTTTTCTTACCGCCGATGGGGCTTTGTCATAGCCGATAATACGGAATGGAAAATCTTTGATTTTGTTGAGCAAAGACTCTTCGATTTTGTCGAACAAATCGGCATCCCAATCTCTCCATTTTTCAAAAGCAAACTCACGCCGATTGATATTTGGTGGAATATTGCAAGCAATCATCGCTGCTTCAACCAAAAATGTACCGGAACCACACATCGGGTCGAGATAATGGGTTTGCCCTCTCCATCCTGATAACAGTAAAATTCCGGCTGCCAGCACTTCGTTGATAGGGGCAATATTGGTCGCAGTTCGATAACCGCGATGATGCAAAGATTCACCTGATGTATCTAAAGAAACGGTGCAAATATTTCGTTGGATATGCACATGTATGCGAATATCCGGATGTTGTTTGTCTATACTCGGACGTTGGTCAAATTGCTCTCTGAATTGGTCCACAATGGCGTCTTTCGACTTCAATACCACAAACAGCGAGTTGTTGAAAGCTTCGCTATACACCGTAGCATCGACCACAAAGGTTTGATTGACTAAAAAAATCTCGGACCAATCGATAGCTTTGATGCCTTTGTACAAACTTTCTTCGTCAAAAACCTTAAAGGTTTTGATGGGTTTGAGGATTTTCAATGCGGTACGCAAACTCAAATTGGCTTTATACATAAATCCTTTGTCGCCTTCAAAACTGACCATTCGCACGCCTTGTTCCACCTTTTGTGCACCCAGTTGGCGTAGTTCGTTGGCTAATATATCTTCAAAACCAAAAAAGGTTTTGGCTACCATTTTGTAATTATTCATAAATCGTGTATTGAGCAAAAAAATGCTATAGTAGTGCAAAAATAGTTTAAATTTGTCGCTTGCTAAAATCAATTTGATTAAATAAACAATGACCTATATTTTTCCTTTAGTGTCGGTACTACTCGGGGCTTTCATCGGGTTGGTATTTCAACCGAAAAACAAAAAAAACCTGAAGTTGCTGTTGGCGTTTAGCGGGGCGTTTTTGTTATCGATAACGGTGATGCATCTGCTGCCAGAAGTATATCACACAGTGTTGCACAACCACGACGGTGCAAACCATAGCCATGCCGAAGGTTACAGAGTGGGACTGTTTATCATGGTGGGAATTTTGTTTCAGATTGTGTTGGAATTTTTCTCCAAAGGGGCCGAGCACGGACATGTTCATACGCACGACAAAATGAACGCTTTGCCTTGGACGCTGTTCATCAGTCTGTGCCTACACGCTTTGTTGGAAGGTATGCCGGTGAGTCATCACCACAATTTGGCGATTGGCATTGCGATTCATCACTTGCCGATTGCTGTGATTTTGACCACATTTTTCATCAATGCAGGCTTAGCCAAAAAATGGATTATTCTTTTCATGGTAGCTTTTGCGATGATGACACCTTTCGGCACATTGATTTCGGAAAAATTAGATTTTCTCACACATTATTATACCGAAATTTCGGCCATCGTTATCGGAATTCTCTTTCATATTTCCTCTACAATCATTTTTGAGAGCAGTGAAAATCACAAATTTAATGTAGCCAAAATATCGGCTATCGTTTTGGGAATTCTCTTGGGATATTTGATTTAATTTAGTCGTACAAAAGACAATATCGTTTGGTCAAATGCTTCTTTTTGCTTGATAAATTCGGTTTTTATCGGCAAATAATACAGCTGATGGTCTGGTAATTTTCCTTGTAAACGGGTGTAATCTTTTTCGGTAGTAATGATAATTTTTCCGTTTGATTTTTCCATAATTTTGGTCAGGTCTTTTTCCAAAAAATGATGATGATCCGGAAAAGTCAATCTGTCTGAGGCTTGCAAATGTGCATAAAACAAATCTGGATTGGCTATGCCGGCTACTGCCAAAATCTGTTGTGTGGGTAGCTCATTTAAAGCGATTTTTTCGGAGGTATTATACACATATTCATCGTAATGAATGGTCGTAAAAAACACTTGCTGAAAACTTTTCGGCTGCAACTTTTGAGCGATTTGTTGCATATCGCTTTCGGAAAGATTGGGCGGACATTTGGTCACCACGATGATGGCTGCACGCTTGGCTCCCCTACTCGATTCTCGCAAATTGCCCACAGGTAGGATATAATCATCGCGATACAAATCGCCGTAAGCGGTCAGCAAAATATAAGCCTTTGCTTTGACTTTTCGGTGTTGGTATGCATCATCGAGCAATATAATTTCCGGTGGATTTTGCTGTTGTAAAAGCTGTTGAATACCGTTGGTTCGATGGGCATCAACGGCAACTTGTATGTTTTTGAATTTGGAAAAAAACTGAAAAGGTTCGTCGCCCAAATCTTCTACTTTGGTCGATGGGTTTGCCAACACAAAACCTACTGATTTTCGCTTATAACCTCGACTCAGCACCGCAATTCGGTATTTATCCGACAACAAACGAATTAGATATTCTGTTTGTGGTGATTTTCCGGTTCCGCCCACACTCAGGTTCCCGACAGCGATAACAGGAATCGGTGCTTGGTAGCTTTTCAGCACAGCACAATCATACAGATAATTTCTCACTTTGATAATTATCCAATACAATATCCCGAAGGGAAAAAGTAAAAACCGCAACCATTTCATATTGCAAATGTAAGCGATTCTGCGACAATAACCACAATGGTTGATTTAGGAAATTTTCCAACCGTTTTGGCAAGGTTTATCGACCGAAAGCAAGGTTACGTCTTTGTTTTCTCCTAACGCTCCGAGCAGCAAACATTCGCTCATAAAATCGGCTATTTGCTTGGGCGGAAAATTGATTACTGCCAAAACCTGCTTGCCAATCAATTCATTTACTTCGTATAAATTCGTGATTTGTGCCGATGTTTTTTTGATGCCTTCTTCGCCAAAATCAATCCAAATTTGGTAAGCCGGATTACGTGCTTTGTCAAAAACGCGGGCATCGATTATCGTTCCAACCCGAATGTCTATTTTGTCAAAATCGTCCCATTTTATTTGTGCTTTCATCTTAGCTGTATTTGTATTTTTCGTAAATTTACGGTGTAACACTTTAAATCCTATTTTTATGAGCAAAAAAATCTTGATGTTAGCAGGCGATTTCGTAGAAGATTATGAAATCATGGTTCCGTTTCAAGCACTTTTATCCGTTGGTTGCGAGGTAGATGTTGTTTGTCCGGGTAAGAAAAAAAGGGGAAATCATTGCTACCGCTATTCACGATTTCGTTGGTTTTCAAACTTATGCGGAACTTCGAGGGCATAATTTCCAAATCAACAAAAATTTTGACGATGTTCAGCTCAATGATTACGATGGTTTATATGTTTGCGGAGGAAGAGCTCCGGAATACATTCGATTGAACGAAAAAGTGTTGGATTACACCCGACATTTCTTTGAAAATAACAAACCTGTGGCGGCTATTTGCCATGGTATTCAAATTTTGACGGCAGCAAAAGTGGTAGAAAATCGCACGCTTACTGCTTATCCGGCAGTTGGTCCTGAGGTTACCTTAGCTGGTGGAAATTTCAAAGAAATCGATGCAGACAAAGCCATTACAGATGGCAATTTGACCACTTCTCCTGCATGGCCGGGACATCCTGCCATACTCAAAGAGTTTTATCAATTGTTGGGAATTACTATCGGATAGATGTAAAAAGCGATAAAAACGTGCATACCTATAATATGTACGTTTTTTTAGATTATTTACGATTCTTCAAAATCTTTTTTGCCCTACTTTGGAAAGAAACGGTCATTTGCGGATACATTTGTTCTATAACCGCAACAAGTTCTTCTGCAATCCATTGATTTTCATTAGACAACATATCCAAACAAGTTATACAATTCGATTTAGTCGCCACCAAAGACTCTCCGATTAACCAAGTAAAACAAATTTCGCTCAGCTGATTTTTTTGCTCAGCAGATAAACTTTCTCTCTCACTTTTCAGCATGCTGATATAAATATTCGTCAGGCTTCTTTTGTTGGTTTCGTGGTTTTCATTGGCTGCTAAATCAATTAAATCTTGAAAAATATTTTTGAAATACGACAAATGCTTGCGGGAAAAAGTATCGCAAAAACACAGTAAACAAACCTTTTGTCGTTCGTTGGCACAGTGTATAAGTGCCAACAATTTTTCGGATGTAAAATCATTCTTCAAGACGAGTTCTTCGGCAAAATGCCGTTTTTTCAAACTCAAATCTAATTGATGAAGCAAAAAGTTTTCAACGATATTCATTACTTTTTCTGTTCTATAAAAGGATTATACATCATCGTAGCGTAATTTTCAACCAAGATTTTGAAACCAAAAAAGTGGTGCATCTTCCGGGAAGTTAAAGTTAAAGGAAAAAATGTGGCAAATTGTAAACAACAATCGACAAAAGTGTTAGCATAATCGAAACGATGTGATTCTTTTTCTTGTACAATTTCAGTTGAATCAAGAAAATACCAATCATAATTATCACTTTGAAGACATCTTGTAAAAGTAATTCAAACACTAAACTTTTCGGAATAATAGGATTGCTTAAATTCATTTTCGTTTGCCTTATTTTAGCCATAATTCCCAAAACAAATACGCCGCTAAAAACAAGAGCAATAATGTTTAATATTTTAATTACTTTCGTCATTAACCTATTTCTCAGACTTGGCATTCAATAGCAAATAACCAATAATTCCGCCAACAGCAGAAGCAAGAATAATTCCCATTTTGGCTTGATCCGGAAAATCTGGATGAATATTTACATCAAATGCCAATTCGGTAACGAATAAAGACATCGTGAACCCGATGGCTGCCAAAAATCCAACTCCGAGCATTTTTCGAATTGTTGTGCCTTTTGGAGCAATAAAAACTTTCAGTTTGATTAAAATCAGGGAAAGAACCGCCACACCCAATACTTTTCCAATCAATAATCCGAAAGCGACGCCTAAAGTTACAGCACTCAATCCGCCTGCGAAAGAAATCGGAATTGCTGCATTACAAAGAGCAAATACCGGCATCACGAAAAACGTGACCAAATTGTGCATACTGTGTTCAAGCCTTTGCGAAGGCGGAATTGCATCTTTGGCAACCGTTCGAATATCTTCGACAATATGAATTTGTTCGTCTGTCAAATCAGGTTGTTTATCATTTGGGTCAATAGACAAGAATTTTTCTTTCAAAGCAACCAATTGTTTGGTAAAAGTTCGTTCTTTAACACGGGCATTTGCCGGAATAGCGAAAGCTGCCAAAACTGCGGCAATCGTAGCATGAACACCTGATAACAAAAAGGCCAACCAAATGCCACAAATCCCGATAACAGCATAAAAAACCGGATTTTTAAATCCTAAACGATTACAAACCAACAACAATATAAACAACGCTATCCCGATAAAAAGAAACGTAAGATTCAAATCAGATGTATAAAACAAAGCGATAACCAACACAGCACCCAAATCATCAACAATTGCCAAAGCAGTCAGGAAAACTTTGAGTGGCGTTGGCACTTTATTTCCTAACATATACATCACACCCAAAGCAAAAGCAATATCTGTAGCCATCGGAATTCCCCAACCGTGTGCCGCATCAGTTCCGCCATTGAAAAACAAATAAATCATCGCCGGAAAAACCATTCCACCTACGGCCGCGACAATCGGCAAAGCAGCTTTTTTGGGCGATGCCAATTCGCCATTGGTCAATTCTCGTTTCAATTCCAATCCGACAACGAAGAAAAATATCGCCATTAATCCATCATTGATCCAATGATGCAAAGCCATGTCTAATTGATAGTTTCCGAAAGAAATATTGATATGTTGATGCCAAAAATGGGCATAATCTTCCGCCCAAGGCGAATTAGCGAAAAATATGGCAATCAATGCGGCGATAAACAAAACGATTCCGCCTGTGGTTGATTTGCTGATAAATCGGTTTACGGGTTGTATTACATATTTTTCTGCAGGCGTCAATTTGATGTTTTCCATGGAAATATTTTTGTGGTAAAGATAAGAAGGCTTTGACAATCTCACAAAAATTCTACTTTAAATTAATGTCCCAACAACCCAAAATAATCCGTATATTTGTACTTTGATTTTGAAAAGCGATGAGTACAATTTTAGAAAAAAATAATACGACCAGAAATAAACCAAGCTGGATTAGAGTAAAACTCCCAACTGGTAAAAAATACACTGAACTTCGCGGATTGGTGGACAAATACAAACTCAACACAATTTGTACTTCCGGCAGTTGCCCGAATATGGGGGAATGTTGGGGCGAAGGAACCGCTACGTTTATGATTTTAGGAAATATCTGTACGCGTTCATGTGGTTTTTGTGGCGTAAAAACCGGTCGTCCGGAAACAGTTGAATGGGACGAACCCGAAAAAGTGGCTCGCTCAATCAAATTGATGAACATCAAACACGCGGTACTTACCAGCGTTGATCGTGATGATTTGAAAGATGGCGGTTCAATCATTTGGGCAGAAACCGTGAAAGCGGTTCGCAGAATGAGTCCAGGAACAACCATGGAAACATTAATCCCAGATTTTCAAGGAATCGAACGCAACATTGACCGAATTTTAGAAGTTGCCCCAGAAGTGATTTCACACAATATGGAAACTGTTCGTCGATTAACTCGTGAAGTGCGTATTCAAGCAAAATATGACCGCAGTTTGGAGGTATTGCGTTATTTGAAAGACAACGGAGCAAATCGAACTAAATCCGGAATTATGCTCGGATTGGGCGAAACCGAAGACGAAGTTATCGAAACGATGCACGATTTGAGAAATGTTGGTTTAGATGTTATCACCATCGGACAATATTTGCAACCAAGTAAAAAACATTTACCTGTAAAACAATTCATTACGCCAGATCAATTCAAAAAATATGGAGAAATCGGTTTGGATTTAGGTTTCCGCCATGTAGAAAGTGGTGCATTAGTTCGCTCGTCATACAAAGCTCAAAAGCATATTTTGTAAGTCCAAAAAGGTCATAAAGTCG
>DATGOD010000173.1:0-27836 GCA_035306305.1 Flavobacterium sp. | reverse complement strand
CTGCGGTTTCATCAGCAGATACGGGTGCTTTTGGTTCAGGAATTGAATTAAATGCCATCCAACGTTCGAATCCAGAAATGCAAAAACGTGCAGCTAATGCTATTCGTGGTTTGGTAGAAAGTGATAACAATCCAATTGTTTCGATTCACGATCATGGTGCCGGTGGACATTTGAACTGTTTATCAGAATTAGTTGAAGAAACTGGTGGATTAATCGATTTAGATAAATTACCTGTTGGCGACCCAACGCTTTCAGCTAAAGAAATCATCGGAAACGAATCGCAAGAAAGAATGGGCTTGGTGATTAGCCAAGAAAATATCAATATGCTCGAAAGAGTGGCCGAAAGAGAAAGAGCTCCGATGTATGTGGTTGGTGATGTTACTGACGACCAACGATTTACTTTCCGTTCAAAAACCAAAGGAATCACACCGATGGATTTTGATTTGGAAGATATGTTTGGCTCTTCTCCAAAAACAATTATGGAAGATAAAACTGTTGATTATCAATACGAGTCTTTGACGTATGATGCGAATCAATTAGGAACATATTTGCGCAATGTTTTACAACTCGAATCCGTAGCGTCCAAAGATTGGTTAACCAATAAAGTCGATCGATGTGTGGGCGGAAAAGTAGCTAAACAACAATGTGCCGGACCATTGCAATTACCGTTGAATAACGTAGGAGTAATGGCGTTGGATTATAAAGGAAAAGAAGGTGTGGCAACGACTATCGGGCATTCGCCATTAACCGCTTTGATTGACCCGGTTGCAGGTTCGAGAAATGCGATTGGAGAGGCTTTGTCCAATATGATTTTCGCTCCGATTAAAAACGGACTTTCCGGTGTGTCGCTTTCAGCAAACTGGATGTGGCCTTGTAATAATGAAGGTGAAGATGCTCGATTGTATCAAGCGGTCAAAGGATGTTCAGATTTTGCTATCGAATTAGGAATCAATATCCCGACAGGAAAAGATTCGTTGTCGATGAAACAAAAATATCCAGACGGAAAAGACGTTTTGTCACCGGGAACAGTGATTATTTCTGCTGCAGGAAACTGTACAGACATCAACAAAGTAGTTGAGCCAGTGTTGAAAAAAACAGCAGGGTCAATTTATTACATTAATTTGTCTAAAGATAATTTTAAATTAGGCGGTTCTGCGTTTGCTCAGATTTTGAACAAAATAGGCGATGAGGTTCCGACAATTACAGATGCCGGATATTTCAAAAAAGCATTTAACACCGTTCAGCAATTGATTTTGGATAATGAAATTGCAGCCGGACACGATATTGGTTCTGGCGGACTAATTACGACTTTGCTCGAAATGTGTTTCTCAGGAAACAATTTAGATGCAGATATTGACTTGACACCGCTTGGCGAAAAAGACATTGTTAAAACATTGTTTAACGAAAATATTGCCGTTGTTTTACAAGCCAATAACGATGAGTCATTTGAACGTAAACTTACTGAAAATCAAATAGAATTTGCTAAAATTGGAGTTCCGTCAGAAGGGCAAGAGTTAAAAGTGATTCATTTTGATGAAAATTATGAATTCAGCGTAAGTGCTTTGCGAGATGTTTGGTTTAAAACTTCTTATTTGCTTGACCAAAAACAATCGAAAAACGGTATGGCAGATGAACGTTACAGCAATTACAAATACCAACCATTAAACTTTACGTTTCCAACGCATTTTACCGGAAAATTACCGGAAAATAATATCAACGCAACCAGACCGAAAGCTGCCATCATTCGTGAAAAAGGCTCTAATTCTGAGCGAGAAATGGCTCATGCCATGTATTTAGCCGGATTTGATGTGAAAGACGTACACATGACCGATTTAATTTCGGGTAGAGAAACACTTGAAGACATTCAGTTTATCGGAGCTGTCGGCGGATTTTCCAATTCAGATGTATTAGGTTCAGCAAAAGGCTGGGCAGGTGCATTTTTGTACAATGAAAAAGCCCAAACTGCTTTGAAAAATTTCTTTGACAGACCAAACACTTTGTCTGTGGGAATTTGCAACGGTTGTCAGCTGTTTATGGAATTGGATTTGATTAATCCGGAACATGATGTACACGGAAAAATGACATACAACGTGTCGCAAAAGCACGAATCTAATTTCCTTTCTGTGCAAATACAAGAAAATAATTCCGTGATGTTATCAACATTGGCAGGAAGTACGCTGGGAGTTTGGATTTCGCACGGAGAAGGAAAGTTTAGTTTACCAAAAGAAGAAAGTGCTTACCATATCGTAGCCAAATATGCATATGATAAATATCCGGCCAACCCAAATGGTTCAGATTATAACGTAGCAATGATGAGTGATAAAACAGGGCGACATTTGGTAACAATGCCACATATCGAACGTTCAATATTTCAATGGAATTGGGCAAATTATCCTGAGAGAAACGACGAAGTAAGCCCGTGGTTGGAAGCATTTGTTAACGCCAGAAAATGGATAGAAAAAAATAGTTAATCATGAAAAAAATAGTTTTAAGTTTAATGGTTTTAGCCGGATTAGGGCTAACCCAAGCACAGGCTCAAGAGAGCGGACAAGGAATATCCAAAAACGCAATTGGATTGAAATTCAGTACCAGCCGAATTGCTGGCGGAGAAATAACTTATCAAAGAGCTTTGAGCGGAAACAACCGTTTAGAATTGGATTTAGGTTTTGCCAACGCCCGTCATTTCAGTGCGGTGAAAATATCAGGTTTATATGAATGGGTTTTCCCTATCGAACACGGATTTTATTGGTATGTTGGTGCCGGAGGAAGTTTAGGTTCGTGGAGTTTTAAACACGGAAAACACAAGGATGATGGAGCTATCGTTGCATTGTCTGGGATTGGCGGAATTGAGTATCATTTGAAACCAGCTCCATTTCAGTTTTTTATAGATTTAAAACCGAATATTTATATCACCGAATACCACGATTACAATAATATTAACCTCGAATTGGGTATCGGAGCAAGATATAAGTTTTAAAGCAACCACAATCCTCGGTAAATCCGGGGATTTTTTTATGTGTTTATGGTGTTGGTTGAAAGTTGGGTCGTCTGAAAGAGTGAGACAATGAGCGAATTAGCGAATGGCAACAAGTTTAAAAACGAAATCGTGTAAACGATTAGTCAATTTTACCTTACATCTTACGGCATACAGCATAAAGTAGTCGAAAGTTGTGACGAAGCAAACAAGAGATGGAGTAACGTTGTAGAGGTTAGCTTGACTATCAGAATTGAGCTATTAGCGTTTCGACCTTATGATTCAAAAACTTTTTTTATCTTTGAATAAATCAAAACATATTCATTATGAGAAAGTTATTTATTCTATGTGTAGTATCAGGCACTTTCTTCAGTGCATGTTCTGATGATAACAACAGCCCTAATTCTGATTGCGACAAAAATGTAATCGTAAACGAAGCAAGATTTGCTCAAACTTCAACCAATAATTACGGAATTGAAAATATTGTTCTCAACGAAAATTGTTTGGAAATAACCATTGGTGCGAGTGGTTGCGATTCTGAAAGTTGGGAGATAAATCTCGTTGCTTCAGAGATGGTTGTAGAAACCTCGCCTGTGCAACATCTTTTGAAAATCGACTTGTTCAATCCGGAAGATTGTACCGCATATATCCAAAAAACGATTTCATTTGATATTTCCGACCTGCAATCGGGTGAGGAAAATCAAGTGCAATTGAATATTGACGGTTGGGATGATAATATTTTATATTCGTATTAATTGTAAATAACAAAGCCGCCTCGTTTTATCTAATTGAGGCGGCTTTTTCATTTAATTTTCTAAAGGTAGAAAACTATAATTTTTAGCATAATACAACATCTGTTCGGCAAATGTGTGTGGATAAGTAACCACGATATCAACTATATTTCCGTCGTTGTCTTCTACCGGATAAAGCACCGGATTCACAAAACCGCTGTATGGTGGCGTATGGAATTTTTCATTTCTTGCCAATACTTCTTTGTGTAAATCTTGGTCAACTTTCACGCCGTAATTTTCTACCAACACTTTTCCGGCTTCGTAATCTCCTTCCGATTTAATACGTTGTACTTCTCTCAATAACATCCCGAAAATTTCGTGCAATTTGTCGTAATCATTAATTTTGAAATAAGTTTTTCCGTCTTTATTGATTTTTTCAATCACGTTGTCGGCTTGTCCTTTTTCAAATGCCCAAGCACTCACCCACTGTCTGTTTCTCATGTGAGCTTCTTCAATATCATTGCCCGGTTCAATTCGCACCAATTGTGTCATCAAGCCATTTCGGATATAATCGTTATAAGCCGCTTTTGCCATGCTTTTCCAATCGTCCACCAAGTCTAATTCTTGCATTTTTTCATTGTACAAGAAATACAAAGCCACCAAATCGGCACGTCCTTCTTCCAATGTTGAGGCATAACTTTTCAAAGTTTCTTTGGGCGTTCCTACACCCGGATTGAGTTTTCCAGACGCATGCCCGATTACTTCGTGCAAAGCGGTATGTAATTTATCGGCAATTTCTCCGTATTTTTCTGTCAATTGTACTTCTTCCTCATCATAAGCAAACTCTTTCAGCTTTTCGCTTCCGCCGTTTTTGTTATATGCTTCGATAATATTACCTAACGAAACCGATTTAGAACCGTGTTCGGCACGAATCCAATCTGCATTAGGCAAATTAACTCCGATTGGCGTAGAAGGCGAACAATCGCCGGCTTCGGATGCCACTACAACGGTTTTGTAGGAAATTCCCACAACGTTTTCTTTTTTGTGTTCGTCCATCAAAGGCGAATGATCTTCAAACCATTGTGCATTTTCTGACACTACTTCCATTTTGGCAGACATATCGAAATCTTTGATTTGTACGGTGCTTTCAAAAGTCGCTTTGTGCCCAAGCGGGTCGTTATATACTTCGATAAATCCGTTGATGTAATCGATATTTCCTTCGGTGGCATTAACCCACGCAATGTTATATTCGTCCCATTTTGACAAATCTCCGGTTTTGTAATAGTCAATCAACAATTTCAAGGCATTTGCTTGATTACCGTTTTCGGCTACCTCAACCGCTTTTTCTAACCAATAAATCACTTTGTCGATGGCAGCACCATACATTCCGCCGCTTTTCCAAACTTTTTCTTCCAATTCTCCACTGGCGTTGCGCACCAATTTGCTGTTCAAGCCCCAAGACAAAGGTTGGTTTGGGTTTGGATTTTCTTTCGCCGAATAATAATCTTCGACATCTTTAGCGGTAATATTTTTTCCGTAAAAATTCACAGCTGAACCTTGCACCAGTCCTTTAGATTCATCGAGATTTACTTTTTTGGCATCTACATCGTTAAACAAAATTTCGACAATCGTTCCGTCCAAAGTTGTTTTAGTAGCAGCCAACAGTTCTTCGAGATAAGCTTGAGAAAAATCCGGTTTGATTTTATCGTTGGAATAATGATGATGGATTCCGTTTGAAAACCAAACTCTTTTCAGGTAAATTTCAAAGTTTTTCCAATCTTCGGTAGATTTATCTCCGTCATATTTTTGGTAAATATTTTCGAGTGCCGCTCTGATTTTCAGATTGTGTTTGTAGTTTTGATCCCACATAATATCACGACCTGCATAACCTGCTTCAGACAGATAATAGACCAATTTTTTCTCTTTGAGCGTAAGTTTGTCCCAACCTGGGATTTCATAATTAATCACTTGTATATCTGCGAATTTCTCTTTTTGAAACTCAACAGATTTTAAGCTATCTACTATTGCTTTCATGTTGTCATCGATTTGGGCATTTTTTTTATCTGAGCAAGAAGTAAAAGTAATTGCTCCTAACAATACCGCCAATACTATTGATTTTTTATGCATAATTGTTTTTAATTTCTTTACTTATCAAACAAATATACAAAGAATCTTGCGAAATAATACTTTTTTGTTGTTTTGGTTTTTCAGCGGATATGTTGTACCTTACCAAAGGTTAAAGAACAACACCATGAGATTATTTATTTTTTCCTTTTTATTGCTGTTTCATGTGAATGCGTTTTCGCAACAGCTAATTGTGAGATTTGACGAAGATTGTCATAACGAAAATTCAGAAATATTGTTAGATGTTTTGGAAAATGCGTTGGGAGAAAAAAGAGTCAAAAAAATTATAGAAGAAAAAGAAAATAATGCATTCTATAATTTTAATATAGGAAAGCAAAATGAAATGTTCAAACTGTATTTAGAATTCGACAAATACGGCAATATAATAGAGATGAATTTTGTTGCTAATACTCATGATGTATTGAACAGCAATCAAAGAAAAAAAGTCATTCAGTTCATCAAAAACAATAACATTAATTTTAATATTTGCTGGGGTGACCTATCAAACATTGGTAAGTTTACTATAGAGGAAAGACAAAGATTAAGCAAGGTTTTAGAAAACGAGTTAAGTAATGACAAGCAACCATATTACAGTATGAATGTGCATTTCCCAGGCTACATCACCCAAAAATTTTACGATAAATACAGTAAAGAGTTAGAGCAACGATGAAATAAAAAAGCATTCTAACCGGTATTAGAATGCTTTGCTTTATAAAAACAGCAACAATTAATATTGTTCATTTTCGTTCGGGAAATCTTGACTTTTTACATCTTCGACATATTGCCCGATAGCCTTTGTCATTTCTTCATACAAATTCAGATATCTGCGTAAAAATCGTGGATTAAACTCGTGCGTCATGCCAATCATATCGTGGATAACCAACACTTGACCATCGACACCAGAACCAGCTCCAATCCCAATTACCGGAATACTTACCGACTCGGCAACTTGCTTTGCCAATGCAGCCGGAATTTTCTCCAAAACAATGGAAAAACAACCTATTTTCTCCAGCATTTTAGCATCTTCTATCAATTGGATAGCTTCGGCGTCTTCTTTGGCTCGCACAGTGTAAGTCCCAAATTTATATATCGATTGTGGCGTTAACCCCAAATGTCCCATTACAGGAATACCTGCACCTAAAATCTTTTTGATTCCGTCTTTGATTTCCTTACCGCCTTCCATTTTAATAGCGTGAGCACCACTTTCTTTCATAATGCGAATCGCCGAATGCAAAGCCGTTTTCGGGTCAGATTGATAAGTACCGAAAGGCAAATCAACCACAACCAAAGCTCTTTTGACTGCTCGAACAACAGATGCCGCATGGTAAATCATTTGGTCGAGTGTGATAGGCAAAGTGGTTTCGTGTCCTGCCATCACGTTACTGGCAGAATCGCCTACCAAAATCACATCTACGCCCGAGGCATCAACGATTTTCGCCATAGAATAATCATAAGACGTGAGCATGGAGATTTTCTCTCCGTTGACTTTCATATCAAAAAGCGACTTGGTAGTCACTACTTTATAATCTTTTTTTGCTACTGACATAGTATTTATTTTTTTGGAAAGGTAAAATTAACAATCCGCCAAATTCACAGCAACTGCTAATCCACCTTCTGATGTTTCTTTGTATTTATTATTCATATCTTGAGCTGTTTGCCACATCGTGTCGATTACTTTATCCAAAGGCACTTTCACATTCTTCGGGTCGGTATCCAAAGCCAATTCCGCAGCATTTATGGCTTTTATCGCTCCCATCGAATTTCGTTCGATACAAGGAATTTGCACCAAACCAGCAATCGGGTCGCAAGTCAATCCCAAATGATGCTCCATCGCAATTTCGGCTGCAATCAAAACCTGCTCCGGACTTCCGCCCATCAATTCGCACAAACCTGCTGCTGCCATCGCCGACGACACGCCAATTTCTGCCTGACATCCGCCCATCGCCGCAGAAATAGTGGCTCTTTTTTTGAATACACTCCCCACTACTCCGGCAACTTTCAAAAACTGACAAATTTCTTTGTCGCCTGCTTTGTGATTTTCAATAACGAGATAATACATCAACACAGCCGGAATCACACCCGCACTTCCGTTTGTTGGTGCAGTTACCACACGTCCTAGGGAAGCATTTACTTCGTTTACTGCCAAAGCAAAACAGCTCACCCATTTAAGGATTTGTCTGAAATATACCTTGGTTTTCCGGATAGAAGCTATCCATTCGGTTGTATTCTGATAAGCCATTTCGCCTTTCAGGTTTTGATACATATCGTAAGCTCGGCGACGTACTTTCAGTCCACCCGGCAAAATTCCTTCGGTGTGACAGCCTGTATAAATACATTCGAGCATAGTATTCCAAACCCTTAATAATTCGGACTCTACTTCGTCATTGTTGCGAAAAACCAATTCATTTTCGGTAACAATTTCAGATATTTTCTTCCCGTTTCCTAAGGCATGTGTCAGTATATCCTGTGCTTTTTCTATTGGATAAGGTACTTTTTTATCTTGTTCGTTCGGAGCAACATCCTCCTCCCCTTCTTTTACCACAAATCCGCCACCAACAGAGTAAAATGTAGATTGGTATTCTCCCGTTTCATTCCAAACAGTAAACGTTAATCCATTGGCATGAAAAGGCAAAAATTCTTTATTAAAAACGATTTGCTCTTTTGGAATAAAACTCAACGTTTTCTCTCCGCCAAGCTGAATTGCATTTGTCTTTTTGATAACATCAACAATAGTGTCTATATCATCAACAGGCACATATTCGGGATCGGTTCCACTCAATCCGAGCATTACTGCCAAGTCGGTTGCATGTCCAACTCCAGTCAGCGATAAAGAACCATACAAATCTACCCGAAGATTTTTTGCCTTATCGAACCAGCCGTTATTTCTGATTTCACGCAAAAAACTTTCGGCGGCTCGCCATGGCCCGAGTGTGTGTGAACTGGACGGACCAACGCCTATTTTTAACATATCAAATACTGAAATGTATCCCATACCTTTTATCTAAAATATACGGTACGAAGATACAGAATTAACCTTGATAAGCAATAAGATTATTTGGCTTTAAATCTTTATTATGGCAAGAAAAAAATGTTATTGACAAAATATGCTATTATTTCATCAAATACGACTATTCATTCAGACAAATCTGACAAGCTGTCAGTGATTATTCTCAAAAAAAGACATATTACTGTCTTGGCATAATGATTGACAAATACTAATCGACATTTTAACCATTATTGTTGAATCAGAAAAAAACATTATAAATTATGAGTAAGATAATAGGAATCGACTTAGGAACTACCAACTCTTGTGTTGCTGTAATGGAAGGTAATGAAGCGGTGGTAATTCCAAATGCAGAAGGTAAAAGAACAACGCCGTCTGTAATTGCCTTTGTAGAAGGCGGAGAAATCAAGGTGGGCGACCCGGCAAAACGCCAAGCAGTAACAAACCCTACAAAAACAATCGCTTCTATCAAGCGTTTTATGGGAGAAAAATTCTCTAATATTGCCAAAGAAGTAGAGAATGTTGCCTACAAAGTAACTAAAGGCGACAACGATACGCCTCGTGTAGATATTGACGGTCGTTTATACACACCACAAGAATTATCTGCCATGACGTTGCAAAAAATGAAAAAAACAGCTGAAGATTACTTAGGACAAACTGTTTCTGAAGCTGTAATTACCGTTCCGGCATATTTTAACGATGCACAACGTCAGGCAACCAAAGAAGCCGGAGAAATTGCCGGATTGAAAGTACGTCGTATCATCAACGAACCAACTGCTGCTGCATTGGCTTATGGTATGGACAAAGGCGGTGAAGACAAAAAAATTGCAGTATATGACTTAGGTGGTGGTACATTTGATATCTCTATCTTGGAATTGGGTGACGGAGTATTCGAAGTATTGTCAACTAATGGAGATACGCATTTAGGTGGAGACGATTTTGACCAAGTGATTATCGATTGGTTGGCAAACGAATTTAATAGTGCCGAAGGTGTTGATTTGAGAAAAGACGCTATGGCATTGCAACGTTTGAAAGAAGCAGCAGAAAAAGCCAAAATTGAATTGTCTTCTTCTACACAAACAGAAATCAACTTGCCGTATATTACCGCAACAGCTTCCGGACCAAAACACTTGGTACAAACATTGACCAGAGCAAAATTTGAACAATTGTCAGACAGCTTGGTAAAACGCTCTATGGAACCTTGTAGAAAATCATTACAAGATGCTGGATTATCAACTTCAGACATTGATGAAGTAATTTTGGTAGGTGGTTCAACCCGTATTCCGATTATTCAAGAAGAAGTAGAAAAATTCTTCGGAAAAAAACCATCAAAAGGAGTAAACCCCGATGAGGTTGTTGCTATCGGAGCAGCTATCCAAGGTGGTGTATTAACTGGTGATGTGAAAGATGTGTTATTATTAGACGTAACTCCGCTTTCTTTAGGAATCGAAACTATGGGAGGTGTTTTCACAAAATTAATCGAAGCCAACACTACCATACCAACCAAAAAATCACAGATTTTCTCTACCGCTGTGGACAATCAACCATCTGTTGAAATCCACGTATTGCAAGGAGAAAGACCAATGGCTAACGACAACAAAACAATCGGTCGTTTCCACTTAGACGGCATTCCGCCAGCACAAAGAGGTGTGCCACAAATCGAAGTTACATTCGATATTGACGCCAACGGTATTATCCAAGTATCTGCTACAGATAAAGGAACCGGAAAATCACATGACATTCGTATCGAAGCTTCATCTGGATTGACCGACGAAGAAATCGAAAGAATGAAAAAAGAAGCTGAAGCCAACGCCGAAGCCGATAAAAAAGCAAAAGAAATCGCTGATAAACTCAACGAAGCCGATGCCATGATTTTCCAAACGGATAAACAACTTAACGAATTTGGAGATAAATTGTCTGCAAATAATAAGTCAAACATCGAAAGTGCATTGGAAGAATTGAAAAAAGCTTACGAAACTCGTGACGTAGCTACTATTCAACCAGCTTTAGACAAAATCAACGAAGCTTGGAAAGCCGCTTCAGAAGAAATGTACAAAGCACAAGCCGAAGCTCAGCAAGGTGGCGCACAACAAGCCGAACCAACGCAAGAAAGTGGCGATACCACACAAGATGTAGATTACGAAGAAGTCAAATAAGAAAAAGTAGTAATGTAGTTTTTCATGATTGGAAACCCTCAAGCAGCGATGTTTGAGGGTTTTCTTTTTTTAGTTTTATCACTATTACGTACTTTGGAAGTGAAAGACGAAAACCATTCGAAAGTTTATTTTCCTTCTACTTTCTTTCCTTTTATTATTTAACATTTTGTATATTTACGCGAAACACTATTTACTATAATGACAAAAAACGTTTATGTATAAAGTTTATATCTCGATTTAAAAACAGCACTGTCGGATATTTCCAAGAAGTTTTAAGATACACTTTATGAAACAACTACAAATAATTTTCATCATTCTTTTGTCTGTTCAATTTGGGTTTTCACAAAACAAACAAATTGAAGGAGATACTATTTATTGGTATAAATATGCAAAAGAGTTGGAAAATGAAATTCAATTAAACGATTTTGAGCAATCTAAAAACGATTTTGTTTTCCGATTTAGAAATTATGGTCAAGTTGTCGAAATTATGAAAGACAGCACTTCCTTTTCGGGTACAATTACAAACTATGTTTATTATAGAAAAAAAAGAGGCACTGATTCCAAAACTTTGTTTAACAAGGAAAATATTTCAACCGAGCAAGCAAAACAGGTTTATAATCTCATTAAAGATACACAAATTTTAGATTTGCCATCGGATAAAGATATAAATGGGTGGCAACAAGGTACTGACGGAACTATTTATATATTAGAGTATGCAGACAAATCAACATATTCTTTTAAGCATTATTGGTCGCCACATATTCAAGAAGTACCCGAAGCTAAAAAGTTTCAAAATTTCATAGCTGCACTTTCAGATATGTTGAGGTTAAATAGAAGTCATCAAGAATTTGAAGATAATTTACCAAAACGAAGCGGGTTTTATAATGTAGGCTCTATCGCAAGCGCTTTTAAAATCTATTCAGGGACATCGGTAGGTTATAGCGGAGCAACCAAATTGCCTTTTGGATTTTTTGCGAATCATTTCACGTCTTATATAGGAAGAAATGAAGTGAATTTAGGAGGTTCTATACAATACAATTTTGACGGAAAAGGTTTTCATCATTTGAATTTTCAATTGTCAAAAAGTAGAATTTTCTATAAACAAGACAATTTCGATTACGTTGCTTATACTTATCAAGATAGAAAAATAAATATTGCACAAAATAAAAAACATTTTCAGAATCATCAAATTCAATACGGCATACACTTTAAGAATTTTGGAGTGGGTGCAGGTGTTGATTATTTAATGGCGGATTATGAAAAAGTAGGTGGTTCCATATTTCTTTCCAAATGGTTTTCAGTGCCTGAAATTAGCTCGTCATTTTCTACGTCTATTTTTGCGAATCAATTCAATTACAAAATAGCATTAGAAAGACGGTTCAATTTCAACGACCGATTTCCATTAAGCAATATATCTCTGAATTTGACCTATGAAAAATATCTGAATTACAATGATTTATATTTTGTTATATATACCAGTTTCTAACCCTTATATTTCAACGGCAAATGCACCATTTTTAAAGAATTCATATAAATTTACTTTCAGAAAATTACCAATAAAATTTCTTTCGTAGCTAAAATCTTGGCAAAGCGTTTTTTATAAACCAAAAAAAGAAGTATATTTAAGGTTCAGTAAACTTATTCTTGAAATAACACCTACGTCACATTAACTTTCGTTATTTGTACCTTAAAATACATAGATATGAAAAAAATAATTACTTCGTTTTTGCTATTCGTTTCCATGTTTGCGTTTTCGCAGGAAACTTTGAACGTGATGTCTTACAATTTGTTTAAATTTCCAACATCGTTACCACAAAATCGCGAGCTTATTTTACAGCGAATTTTAGACGATTACCAACCCGATTTGTTTATGGTTTGCGAATTGGTTTCGGAAAACGCCGCCGATTTAATTCTGAATACATCGTTGCAAAATCAGCCCGATATATTTGCTCGTGCCAACTTTGTAGAAGATCTTTCCAAACCCGAAGATCCATTACAAACCATGGTTTTCTACAACACCCGAAAACTTACTTTAGTCGCTCAGCAAACCTTACCAACGGTCTATCGCGACATTAATCACTATTCGTTTATGGTCAATGTAGATGCCGAAAATCCTATTCATTTAGAGGTTTTTGTAGCACATTTGAAATCCAGTACTGGACCGGCAAACCGACAAATGCGTTACGATATGGTAGAAGCGGTTACAGACGAATTGCAAAACCTGACCGAACCTGATACGTTTGTACTTTTTGGTGGCGATTTTAATTTTTATAATTCTACGGAAATTGGCTACCAGCAAATTTTGAATCCGGAAAATGCCATTAAGCTGATTGATCCTATCGACGCACCTGGAGATTGGCAAGACGATGCGGAGTTTAGTTATCTACACACACAAAGCACACGTGTTTCCAATGCTGGTTTTGGTGGTTTTGCCAATGCCGGAGCAAGTGGCGGCATGGACGATCGATTTGATTTTATCATGATGAGCGAAAATTTCAATACCAGCACACGTTTTTCGTATGTACCCGATAGCTATCAAGCGTATGGAAACAACGGAGATTGTTTGAACAAAGATGTGAAAGACGAGAGTTGTACAGGCGTTTTCTCGCAAGCGTTGCGCAACGATTTGTATAGTATGAGCGATCATTTGCCTGTGGTCATGCAAATCCAGATTAGCGAACCTTTGGCAGCACCTTCGTTTACAGAAAACAAACCATTTCTTTGGTTTGAATCTACCAATGTAACCGACAAAGAAGTAATTGTAGGAATTGACGCGTCAAAAACCAGTGTACCAAACATGCAGTTGTTTGTGTTCAATACTTTAGGGCAATTGGTGGAAACCATTCCAGTAAACAGCCAATCAAGTGTGGTTTTGGATGTTCAGAAATTGTCATCAGGATTGTATTTCATCAAAACTGATGCGGGCAATTCGACACTGAAATTCATCAAAAAATAGTTAAAAACTGCACAAAAAAACCGCTGATTTTCATCAACGGTTTTTTTTATTTTGAGCGGAAGACGAGGGTCGAACTCGCGACATTCAGCTTGGAAGGCTGACGCTCTACCAACTGAGCTACTTCCGCTTATTTTGTGAGTGCAAATATAGAACTATTTTTTTTCTCTGCAAATACTTTTATTAAAATATTTTTGATTGATGATAAATTGTATTCATCACTACAAATACTTTTGTATCCTTATAGAAAACTCTACCTTTGCCATTGAAAAACAAACTATTTTTTATGAACGCATCACATTTTTACAACTATTCTTTTGACAAATTACAAGCCTTAAATCTTTCTGCAGATAGTTTACATTTTATCAACACTGCCATTTGGGTACTGATTTTAATCATTGCATATCTGCTTATCAACTGGCTCACAAACAAACTCATCATTGCTCAAATACACAGAATCATCCTCAATAGTAAAAATCAAATTGATGATTTTCTTATCCGTAATAAAACGCTCAACTATGTTGGCACTTATGTTCCGTTGATTATTTTAAAGGTGTTTATTCCGATAATTTTCAAGCCGTTCCCAAAAACAGCCGAGGTTTTAACAACGATTATGAACATACTCATGCTGTTGGCTTTCTTGCGTATTGTTCATTCTGTATTCAAAACCATCAAAGATGTGCTATCGCTTCGTCCGGCTTTCAAAGACAAACCTTTGAACAGTTATTTACAAGTGGTGGACATCATTTTGTTTTTTATTGGTGGTTCGTTTATTTTTTCTATCATTACTGGGACAGACCCAAAAAGCTTTTTCATTTCATTAGGTACTGCTTCTGCCATTCTTATGTTGGTTTTTAAAGATACCATTTTAGGTTTGGTTGCCAGTGTACAAGTGTCAAGCAACGACTCAATTCGAGTTGGCGATTGGATTGAAATGACCAAACACGGCGCTGATGGTGATGTAATAGAAATCAACTTGAACAATATCAAAGTGCAGAATTTTGATAAAACTATCACCACAATTCCGACTCATTTATTGCTTTCTGAAGCTTTTAGAAACTGGCGAGGAATGCAAGATACGGGCGGAAGACGTTCCAAGAAATTCATCAATATCAAGATTTCATCTATCCGTTTTTTGAATGAAGACGAAATCAACGAATTATACAAAATAGAGCTTTTAAAAGGTTTTATTGAACAACGAAGAGAAGAAATTGCAACATACAACGCATCTAGAAATATCAACACCCAAATGCCGGTAAACGGACGCAGGATGACTAACGTCGGATTGTTCAGAGCTTATGTAACGCAATATCTCCGAAATCATCCAATGATTCGCACCGATATGAGCTTGATGGTTCGTCAATTACAACCCACAGAAACCGGATTGCCTCTCGAATTATATATGTTTACAGACAGTATTGTTTGGGCGGAATACGAAGGTATTGTTTCTGATATTTTCGACCATTTATTTGCTGCAATCAAATATTTTGATTTAGAAGTATTCGAATCGCCTGCATCAGATGATATTCGACAATTCACCAAAAAATAACGTATAAAAAAGAGGCTTCATAAAGAGCCTCTTTTGTTTTACCTTATGATTTAAACTCTGGTTTTCTCTTTTCAAGAAACGCAGTGGTACCTTCTTTGAAATCGGCTGTACCAAAACATATTCCAAAGTTTTTGATTTCGGTTTCAAATCCGTTTACGCCATCAGTAAAATTAGCATTGACCGATTTAATCGCCATATTAATTGCCGATGGAGAATTTTTAGCGATTTTCTGAGCAATTTCTTCTGCTTTTGCCAACAATTCCGGTTGAGTGGTTACGTGATTAACCAATCCGTATTGCAAAGCTGTTTGTGCGTCAATCATTTGAGCGGTCATAATCATTTCGTTGGCTCTGCCCTTCCCTACCAATTGTGACAAACGTTGCGTTCCGCCATATCCAGGAATCACGCCCAAAGTTACTTCCGGCAAGCCCATTCTAGCATTGTTCGACGCCACTCTGATATGCGATGCCATCGCCAATTCTAATCCACCACCTAAGGCAAATCCATTGACAGCAGCAATAACCGGTTTGCTCAAATTAGCCACAAAATCAAACAATAATTCTTGCCCTTTTGCCGCTAATTCAGCTCCTTGTTTTTCATCAAAATCTGCAAATTCAGAAATATCAGCTCCGGCAACAAACGCTTTTTCTCCACTTCCGGTAATGATTATTGCTCGTACCGATTTATCTTCTTCCAAAGCTTTAAAAGCATCGTGCAATTCACCAATTGTCGCTTTGTTCAAGGCATTCAACTTACTTGGTCTGTTGATGGTAATTTGTGCTATTGGCTCTTTTTTTTCTACTAAAATGTTTTCAAAATTCATATCTAAATTATTTTTGCGTTATTGGTAATTGAACATAAAAAACTGTTCCTTTATTTTTCACACTTTCAAAGGTAATACTTCCTTGATAAGATTCTACAATATTTTTAATCATTGCCAAACCTAACCCCATTCCGCTGGTTTTGGTTGTAAATTTGGGTTCAAATATTTTTGCCTGAATCTCTGGCGGAATACCAACCCCATTATCTTTCACTTCGATAATCACGTGTTCGTCGTTACTATACAATTTCACGCGAACACTCGGAAAAGGTTCGTAGTCCGGAATTGCCTGCATGGCATTTTTGACCAAATTGGTAATTACACGAATAATTTGTGCTTGGTCAAACGTGGTGATAATCTCGTCTTTTTCACTTTCAAATCGAATATAATCCTGATTAAATATTTCCAACGCCAATTCGACTACCTCAACAATATTCAATGTTTCATTTTTCTGAGCCGGCATAGAAGCAAAATTAGAAAATGCTGAGGCAACCGAACTCATCGTGTCGATTTGTTGAATCATCGTTTTGGAAAAATCATTGATTTTCTCGTGAATTTCCGGGTCTTCCGGATTAAATCTCCGTTGAAAACTTTGCACAGTCAAGCGCATTGGTGTAAGCGGATTTTTGATTTCGTGAGCCACTTGTCTTGCCATTTCTCGCCAAGCACTTTCTCGTTCGCTTTGAGCCAATTTCGTGGCACTTTCTTCCAACAAATCTACCATATTATTATATGAATCAATTAGCGAAGATATTTCATAGGAAGCATCATCAACTTTAATTTTTTTGTTTTTTCTGGTAATTTGCGTTTGTTGCAAATGCTCACTAATCATTTGTAAAGTTCGTGTAATATAAGTTGATAAAAAATACGCAATTACAATGGACAACAAAAAGACAAACAGATAAATTTGACTAAATCGTATGAGAAAATTTTTCATTTCTTCGTCATAAAAAGTCGTGTCTTCGATATAAGGCAAATTCACGATTCCCAACGGTTTAAACTGCGGGTCGCGAATATAATTATAAGCCGAGCGATGTCGAACGCCATCGATAAGTTTTAAATCGACAAAGCGTTTGCTTGGTGTAGATTCGATAATACGAAGAATGTTTTGAGAAATTTCTGGCGGTTGTACCGGATGACTATTAAAATTTCCTTTGGACGAAATCAACAGTTTTCCGTTCAAATCATAAATATCAATTTGCGTATTGTGAATAGCGGATAATTCATGAATTTTGTCTTGAAAAATCAGCGGTAAATTACTTGTATTCATCAATTTGTCAGACGTACTCAAAACAAAATTGATGTGTTCATTAACCGCAATTTCTTTGCGTTCTAAATTTTGCTGATGATACGTTTTGGCCTCGCGATCAAACTGATAAACCGCTACCAAAGCAATCAACACTGACGAAATCAGCGTCAGGAATATCATCGAAAGGAATATTCTGACTTTTAGTGACGGATTTCTAAAATTGATTTTTTTCATCGTTATTTTTACGCAACCTTATGCGTTTGTACCATTTGTATCCTATCATCAACAGGATAAACAAAGATAATAAACCTATGACGCCAAAAATCCAGTTGATTGCGTTTTTTAAAACTACTAAAAAAACTACAGAAAATAAAATTAATGTGGCTCCTTCGTTCCAAATACGAAAAAAAGAGGATTTTTTGTGCATTTGATTTTGCATAATTTGTCGAACAAATTGATGACATCTGAAGTGATAAACCCACAAAAGTAAAACGAATAACAACTTAACGTGCATCCACGGTATTTGCAACAACGACGGATTTTCAATCAGCATAGAAATGCCAAAAATAGTTGCCAAAATTGCTGCCGGAAAAGTAATAATTGACCACAATCGGTTAATCATCAACCGATATTGTTGGCTCAAAATGTTTTTCTCTACTTCGGTTTTTTCTTGTGCTTCGACATAATACACAAATAGTCGAACTACATAAAACAATCCGGCAAACCAACAAACAACAAATATGATATGTAATGCTTTGAGATATAAATACATGGTTTATTTTTTTGTCCAATCGTTAATCCATTCGCTAAGCGTATTTATCCAGATTTCGCTGTCGTTCAAACACGGAATCATTTTAAACACTTCTCCTCCGTTTGCTTTAAAACTTTTGCCGGCTTCCATTTCGATTTCTTCCAACGTTTCGATACAATCTGCTACAAATGCTGGTGTAACTACTGCCATTTTTTTCACGCCATTTTTCGCTAATTCCTCTACTTTGTTTGCCGTAAAAGGTTCTAACCATTTGTCCATTCCCAAGCGAGATTGAAACGAAATGCTGTATTTATCTTTGTTGAGTTGTAATTTTTCTGCCACCAATCTGGTTGTTTCAAAACAATGTGTTCGGTAACATTTTTCTGCCGGCGGCGTATTCGGTTGGCAACAATATTCACCTTCGATGATTTTTTTATGACTTTTCGTTGGGTCGGTTTTTTTGATATGTCGTTCCGGAACGCCGTGATAAGAAAACAGCAAATGATCGTAATCAAAACTACTCAGCTCTTTTTGCATCACCGTTGCCAAAGCATCGACATAGCCTTGTTTGTTGTAGAAAGGTGGAAAAAAATCTAATTTCATCCCGACAAAATATTTTTCGACCAATTCTTCTGCCAACACTTCAATAGTTTCGGTAGTTGCCATGGCATATTGCGGATACATCGGCAAAAGTAAGACTTCTGTTACGCCTTGTTTGTACAATGCTGCCAATCCATTTTTGATAGATGGTTGTCCGTATCTCATCGCCAAAGCCACCGGAATTTCTACTTTCGGTTTGATTTTTTGTACCGTTCTTTCGGAAATAACGATGAGTGGCGAACCTTCTTTCCACCAAATTTTTTGGTAAGCGGCTGCTGATTTTTTCGGACGGGTTTTCAGAATAATCCCTTTAACAATCAATGTTCGCAACCAATACGGAAGGTCTATCACGCGTTTGTCCATCAGAAATTCTTCCAGATAAGGTTTGACAGCTTCTGGAGTGGGCGATTCGGGCGAACCGAGATTGACTATTAAAACACCTTTCATAATTGTAATTTTAGCAAAGATACGTTTTTTGACGGATAGATTACGGCTTTTGTGAATATGGAATAGTTTTGTATATTTGGGTTTATATATTAATCATTCCATTTACTATGAACAAATTATTACTTTTCTTAATACTATTCTCAATATCTTGTAATGTTCAATCTCAAAACTTTGACAAATACAGAGATGAAATATTATCGGAAGATGAAATGCGAATCACAACAGACAAAGCTGTAAAGTTAATTCAGAATAAAGATTATAAAGGGTTTAGAAAACTATTTGTACCAGAATTTATTCAAAACTTTTCTGAAGAACAATTGATTTATACTGTGAATCAAATACATTTTCTTTTTGAAGAAGAAGGAATTCCTTCAGGAAATGACAACATACTTCCTTCATTAAATGCCTCTATTAACGGAAATGACACTATATTTGTGAATAATATTTTATACAAATTCAAACCATATACAGAAGCTGAAAATCCATTTCAACGTGTACTTCTATTTAGCTTCTTAAAAAAACATGGTACTGATCAACTCGTTGGTATAGATGTTACAACAAACTACTTGTCTGCAGAAAACACCCAGCCATCTATAAAACCTTTCGATAACTTTACATTTGATGTATCAGACATTAGTTATTTCAGGATTTTTTATGATGAAGGATCGAACAGAAAAACAAAATTTAAAAACGAAGTTGGTTTCTTTGCTATGGAAGGAAATTTAACAACCTTAGAAAATTCAGGAATAAAACCAATCATAGAAACTATATTTTCTGATTTAACCAAATTTAAATTCGAGAAATCAACCATCTTCAACTCTGCTATAAACAGAGGAAACGCGAAGTTTATTCAAATTTCTTTAGTTTTCAACGATAACATTTCTAAAAACCTATTCATTTATTTACCGATAGAAAACGGAGGAAAATATGCCAATAAAATTATCCTTCGACAAAGTGAGTACGCCAATTTGGGATACGAATTTATCTTAGACCAAAAAGACTATCCAAAAATAATGCAAGAGTTCCCTAAAATTGCACAAATGAATCTAAATCATTATTATCTCGATAAACCATAAAAACTAAGAAAACGTAAGTTGAACAATATCAAAAGAGACTTTGAATATTTAGAATAAATTAAAACTTATAAACTTCAATTGAATCGGACATCTAAAATATTAAATATTTTTTATTGCTTAACAGTAATTCTTTTTCTGTTAGATAATTTAGCAAGTTTTGATATTAAAAATCAGCTTTTTAAATCAATTGTATATTGGTGCTTTTTAATTGGAACACCCGTAATGTTATTTATGAATTTCTTTTCAATAAGAACAAAAGTCAAAAGAATTATTTTCACTATTTATCCAACAGCTCTTTTGGTTTTAATTCTTGTTCTGAATCCCATCAAAATTTTATTCTCATCAAGTTCTTGGAAAACACAAACAGTTTTATATCAAAACGGACATTTACCTTTTCACAAAATAGAATTTCAAATGCAAGATTTGGGTGCATTAGGATACAACAAACGAACAGTTAAGGTGCTTTATCTAACATCTTTATTTATGCTAACAAGTGAAGTCCCCGAAGATATTGACAATCGAATAGAATGGATAAAAATTGAAAACGATGTTAACGAACTCAATCTAAAATAGTTTTGTATATTTGAAATAAATAGCAGTCTGCTGATATGAATGATTTAAGAGACTTCCAAATCCAGAAAGAAATTTTGCCTTTGTTTGACTATTCATTGAATGTGTTTGCAAAACAAAAAATTTTAGAGATTTTATCTACTCCTCTATCCTCGATTAAGGAAATCTTACATAGACAGAATATCTTGAAAGGTTTTGCTCAAAATCATAAAATTCTAAAGGATTATTCTTATACTGTTTTGTTTGTGAATGAAGTTTATTTTTTTCTCAACAAGGAAAAAATCGAAAATTTGTCGGAAACAAAATGGCAATACAAACTATTTGCTTCGCGACAAGAAAAAGCGAAATATACCAGCAAATTCAATCAGCTCATTTTATTTTTCTTTCGATTAGAATCTCGCTATTTCACACGATTAAACATCGATTGTTTTCCGGATGAATATCGCCAAAGTATTCAACGTATATTGCATTTTCTTGCTTGCTTCGAATTACACAAATACGAATATATTATCCGGGAAAAAAAACTAAAAGATAAGCACATCATCGAACTGACAAAAAAGATAAACAACCTGAAAAAAGACGAATTAATTCAACCTTTTTGGAACGATTTTTTTCTTTTTGAGGCTTATCTCTCTATACATTTTGGGATATCAAAAAATAATTTTTCTTTCCCTAAGTTTACCGAAAATCATATCAAACTAACCCATTTGTATCATCCATTACTCAACAAACCGATAAAAAATGATTTTGAAGCAAATCGTTCTGTTGTTGTTATCAATGGTCCGAATATGTCGGGAAAATCAACTTTTCTAAAAGCGGTTGGGCTTTGTGTATATCTCGGTCATTTAGGTATTGGCATACCCGCATCAGCCGGAGAAATTCCTTTTTTCGATTATTTTTTCGTGTATATAAACAGACATGATGACATCATGAACGGTTACAGTCATTTTATGACTGAAATTTTACAACTCAAAAAAGTGGTTGAACAGGCAACGTTAGGCAAACGTTGTTTTGCTATTTTTGATGAACTCTTTAGCGGAACTAATGTCGAAGATGGTTTTGAAATTTGTAAAACAACGATTAATGGTCTATTGAAGTTTGAGCATTCTATCTTTTTTATTTCTACGCATATCCAAGAACTCAAAAATGTAGTTAATGACAAAACAAGCAATTACCACATTGATTGCCAACTAATTGAAAACCAACCAACGTTTACTTATCAATTAAAAAAAGGCTGGTCAGACATCAAAGTAGGACGAATTTTATTTGAAAAAGAAGGTTTGAATAATCTTCTCCAATAACCTACCCCGTTACCGACATCAGATATTTTTTTGGTGTGGTTCCGTATTTTTTCTTAAACGCTGATATAAAATGACTTGCAGTGCTATACCCTACTCTACTTCCGACTTCGTTTACATTATATGTTCCCATATCTAGTAATTTTTTAGCAATATCCATTTTATACTCAAACAAAAAACCATAAACCGTGTCGCCGTAAACCTGTTTAAATCCTTCTTTGAGTTTTTTTACATTGATTCCCACATGATCCGCCAATTCTTGCAAAGTAGGTGGTTCGGTCATTCGTTGGACAATAACGTCTTTAGCTTGCTTGATTTTCTGCACCTGTTCGTCATCATTAATAAACGGACATTTATCCAGCAAAACATCTTCGTTGGTGTTGAGTAGCAAGCTAAAAAGTTCATATATTTTCGCTTTATAAAATAGTTTTTGCACCGATTGATGCAGATTAAATTGCAAAATCTGATGGAGAACCACCATCACCGGAGCAGTAATTTCGTCTTTGGCATAATGTTTTTTGTCGGTATTGATAAACGAAATCAAATTGGCTTCGTCCGAAAATAATCCGTGAAAACGTTGAGCAGAAATCACAACAGAAACCAACCAAGCATGCGGTTCCAACTGCAAATGTATCGGCAAAGCATCTTTGGGATTATACAACGTCAGCCCGAAATTTTCTTCTAAAGGCATTTTGTAATTTCCTTCATTAAACAGAAACAAAGCCTTGCCTTTCAACAGAAAATGAAACTGAATAAACCCTAAAGAATGATTGCGAACAATAGTTTGTTTCTCTTCAGAATCATTTTTGATTTTCAAACAAAATATACCTTCATCAACAGCATAAAAATCATCGGAACCCATAACGACATTTTTTTTAATTAATAAAAACAAGCTTTGTTTTATTTATTTAAAACTATTCTAAATTACAAAACCTAAAACACGCTTACATCTCACAAAAATAGGCTTTTTCGGTCAAAAATAAAATATTTTCAATCGAAAAAATTCAAAGCGTTATTAATAGTCCTTCCAGCGTTATTTTTTATTTAACAGAAATAGTAGTTTTGTCTTGTTTTTGGATGAAGGTTATCCAAAACATTCAATAAAGCTAAAATAAATATGACCTTTTACGTTATAGGAATCAGTTACAAAAAAGCAGACACTTCGATGCGAAGCAAATTCAGTTTATCCGAAAAATCTATAGACGATTTGCTCAACGACGCACAACAGCAACAATTTGGTTCTATGATGGTTATATCGACTTGTAACCGAACAGAAATATACGGTTTTGCCGAACATCCTTTTATGTTGATTTCACTTTTATGTAAGTATAGTAACGGCTCTGTTGATGATTTTCAACAAGTGGGCTATGTGCATAAAAAAAACGATGCTATTGCTCATCTTTTTATGGTCGGAACAGGCATGGATAGCCAGATTTTGGGCGATTTTGAAATCATTGGACAAGTGAAAAAATCTTTCCGTATTTCCAAATCAAAAAATCTGGTAGATAACTATCTCGAACGCTTGGTTAATGCGGTCATCAAAGCCAGCAAACGCATCAAAAACGAAACCGAAATCAGTACAGGTGCAACCTCTGTCGCTTTTGCTTCCGTGCAATATATTCTGACTAATATCAACAATATCAGCGAGAAAAATATTTTGTTATACGGCACCGGAAAAATCGGGAGAAATACTTGCGAAAATTTAGTCAAACACGTTTCAGTTAATCAATTATCTGTAATCAATCGAACGCTCGAAAAGGCAGAAGAAATTGCCCGAAAATTGCCCATCAACGTCAAACATCACGACGATTTGACGCAAGAATTAGCACAAACCGATGTTTTGTTTGTCGCAACAGGAGCCAACAATCCGACTATTACATTGGAAAATTTGCCCAAAAATCGTCCGATGGTAATTTTAGATTTGTCAATTCCGAAAAATGTACACGAATCGGTAAAAAATCAACCTGAATTTGAGGTAATCGATTTAGATATTTTATCAAGAATGACCGATGACACATTGGAAAACAGAAAAAAATTCGTTCCGCAAGCACTTGAAATCATCGATGAATTGAAGTCAGAATTTATTCATTGGGTTGAAGAACGAAAATTTGCTCCGGCAATTTTGGCTATTAAAAACAAATTGCAAGAAATCAAGGAAAACGAACTGAATTATCAAAGAAAAAAAATTCCTGATTTTGACGAACAACAAGCCGAAATTGTCTCTAATAGACTTATTCAAAAAATAACTACACATTTTGCGAATCATCTCAAAGACGAAACCACCGATGTGGACGAAAGTATGGCTTTGATTTCGCAAGTGTTTCAACTACAAATAACAGAATAATGAACAAACCTATTCGTATTGGTACGCGCGACAGCGAATTGGCCATGTGGCAAGCCCAAACAGTTGAAAAATTATTGACAAATCTCGGACACAAAGTTACTTTGGTTCCTGTCAAATCTACCGGCGACGTTATTTTAGACAAACCGCTTTACGAGTTGGGCATTACCGGTATTTTTACCAAAACGCTCGATGTGGCACTAATCAACAACGAAATCGACATCGCAGTGCATTCCATGAAAGATGTACCAACGGCTTTACCAATCGGAATCACGCAGTCTGCCGTACTTCAACGAGGAAATACAACTGATATTTTGGTACATAAAGGCTTGCTTCCCGAACAAAATATTTCTTATAAAATAGCAACCAGTTCATTGCGAAGAAAAGCGCAATGGTTGCACAAATTTGGTCATCACGAAATAACCGATTTGAGAGGAAACGTGAATTCAAGATTAAGAAAACTTGCCGAAAGTGATTGGAACGGAGCAATTTTTGCCGCAGCAGGATTGGAACGCGTCAATCTTTTACCGAAAGATTATATCGAATTAGATTGGATGATTCCGGCACCTGCTCAAGGAGCTATCATGGTTGTTTCCAGACAAGATGACTTTGAATTATTAGATGTTTTACGACAAATTAACGACCTCGAAACCGAAATCACTACATACATAGAACGTCAGTTTTTACGCACGTTGGAAGGCGGTTGCACGGCACCTATCGGAGCGATTGCAAAATATAACGAAAACGAAGATACCCTGCATTTCAAAGGCGTTTTGCTTTCTATAGACGGAAAACAAAAATTTGAAGTAGAGAAAAATGTTCCGATTAACGAATGGAAAAAATTGGGCTTTTTTGCAGCAAAAGAAATTCTGGAAAATGGCGGCGATGCATTGATGAACGAGTTAAGAGCGCAATTGAAGGAATAGTTTTTTTGTCATTCTGAACGAAATAAAATGTAGTGAAGAATCTCAATAAGAGTTTCCTCTTTCGTCGGAATGACAATAACAATCAAGGATAAAAATGAACAACGAAATCTGCATTTTATCAACCAAAAAACTAAAAGGCAATCAAAAAATGTTTTTGCTCAATGCCGGTTTTTCTGTGGTTGAAGCCGATTTTGTCAAAATCACTTTGCTGGCTTTTCAACTCAAAAACACGCCTAAGCTGCTTTTGTTTACTTCGCAAAACGGTGTACAAAGTGTTTTAAACCACCCAAAAGCAACCGATTTAAAAGCGATTCCCGCCATTTGTGTAGGTTTTAAAACTGCCGAATTATTACAAGAAAACGGCTTTCGGGTTTTGGTTTGGAAAGATTATGCCCAAGAATTAGCACCGATTATTCAGGAAAAATTTGCCCAAGAACATATCGCTTTTTTTGCCGGCAATTTGCGCAGAAATGTGTTGCCCCAAGCGATGACTCAAGCCAACATTCACTTTGATGAATATTTGGTTTATCAAAACGATGAAGTTTCTGTAAAAATCGAAGCGAAAACCAAAGGCATTTTGTTTTATAGTCCGTCGGGTATCAAAAATTATCTAAAAAAAAATACGATTACAAACCAAACCTGTTTTTGCATTGGCACCACCACGGCAGACGCTCTGAAAGGCATTACCGAAAACATCGTGATTGCCCGCCAGCAAACGGTTGAAAATGTAATTGTGCAATGTATAAATTACTTTAGCAATAAGCTTTAGGCAGAACGCCATAAGCAAAATTAATACAAATAATTCGGCTTGAAGCGTAGAGCTTCAAGCCTAAAGCAAAACAAGAAAAATGATTAAAAACGACTTATTTTTACGTGCATTAAAAGGAGAAACTGTAGAACGTCCGCCGGTTTGGATGATGCGTCAGGCAGGAAGATATTTACCGGAATTTAGAGCTTTGCGCGACAAATACGATTTTTTCACACGTTGCCGCATGCCCGAAATCGCCGCAGAAATCACAGTGCAACCCATTCGCATTGTAAAATCGGACGCCGCTATTTTGTTTTCGGATATTTTGGTGGTTCCGCAAGCAATGAACATCGAAGTACAGATGAAAGAAAACGTGGGACCTTGGTTGCCAAATCCCATTCGCACCGCTGCTGATGTGGAACAAGTAATCGTGCCAAACATCGAAGAGACCTTGGGTTACGTGATGGACGCCATTAAAATAACCAAAGAAATGCTGAACGACGAAGTGCCTTTGATTGGTTTTGCTGGTTCGCCGTGGACGATTTTCTGTTATGCCGTAGAAGGCAAAGGCTCGAAAAGTTTCGACACCGCAAAAGGTTTCTGTTTTTCGCAACCCGAAGCCGCACACGCATTGCTTCAAAAAATTACCGATACCACCATTTTATACTTGAAAGAAAAAGTGAAAGCGGGCGTAAATGCCGTACAAATTTTTGATTCGTGGGGCGGAATGCTTTCGCCGGTAGATTATCAGGAATTTTCGTGGAAATACATCAACCAAATCGTAGAAGCTTTGGCAGATGAAACCGAAGTGATTGTTTTTGGAAAAGGTTGCTGGTTTGCGTTGGGCGAAATGGCAAAATCAAAAGCATCGGCATTGGGTGTTGACTGGACATGTTCGGCAAGAAACGCCCGTTATTTATCGGGCGGAAACATCACCTTGCAAGGAAATTTTGATCCGTCGAGATTGTTGTCGCCTATTCCAACCATCAAAAAAATGGTGCACGAAATGATTGACGAATTTGGCAAAGATAAATACATCGTGAACCTTGGTCACGGTATTCTACCCAACATTCCGGTAGATCACGCCAAAGCATTTATTGAAGCTGTGAAAGAGTATAAAAAGTAATTGAGTTATTCGTTTTTAGTCATTAGTTACTAATTTTGAATGATGTACTAAAAACTTTAATCTGAAGATTATGCTAACAAGTAAAAAAGACGAAACAGAACAACGCCTCAACGCAATTTTACAAAAATTGTCGGGCATTACTTTTGTTCCAGAAAACTGGAACGAAGCCGCTTTTTGGACCACGCTAAACGAAACCGGTTTAACGCAAAAAGACGTTTTGGAAACCGAACAAACAACGTTTTTCCAACAACTCATCGACCTGAAATGGCCTTGGGAACAAATCGAAAAACTGGCAGACCTTTTAGTGGCGTTAGACGAAAAAATGCCGAACCAGCAACTAAAACAACGTGCCAAAAACTTGTATCAATTCATCCAAAACGAAAGCAAAATGTT
>DATGOD010000172.1:0-5348 GCA_035306305.1 Flavobacterium sp. | reverse complement strand
GAAATGGTAATTCATGCCGATTTTTTCAATCACTGATGCAATATTGAATATTTCTGATAGTTTTTCAAAACCGATAAAAAAGAGCAAACAACCAGCAACAGCAATCAAAAAAGCGACAATTTGATTTTCGGTCAAAGTGCTGGCAAAAATCCCGATAGAAGTATAAGCCAAAATCAAAAAAATCAGTCCGATATAAGAACCAAAAGTACTTCCTAAATCCATATTATTTGCAGGAAAACCATAAGGTTGCAATATAAAAATATATAAAAGTGTAGGTAATATGGCTATGAGAATTAATATTGCCGCTCCGAAATATTTGCCTAAAACAATCTCAAATGCCGATACAGGTTTGGTCAGCAATAATTCCATTGTGCCTTGTTTTTTTTCTTCGGCGAAACTTCGCATGGTTACTGCCGGAACCAAGAGCAATAAAACCCATGGTGCGAATTGGAAAAACGGTGTTAAATCATTGTATCTACTTTGCAGAATGTTGTATTCTCCTTCAAAAATCCAGAGAAATAATCCGCATAAAATCAAAAATAGTCCTATGACCAAATATCCGGTAAGTGAGCCGAAAAAAGATTTGATTTCTTTGAATAATATGGCTTTCATTTATTTTATATTTTATTCCAATGTTACCAATTTATCTACGCTCCACGCTTGTGGTTTATCGTTGAAAAGCGTTTTGGTGTATCCCCAAACTTCTTTAAATAAATCGGAATGGCGATAATTTTCCAGATTTTCTTCACTTTCCCAAATACTATACGTAAAAAACACCGATTTATTGTGTTTGTCTTGATATAGTTCTAGAAAAGTATTTCCCTCAAAATGTCTTATTTTGTCTTTAACTTCATGAAAATTGGCTAGAAAATCAGCTATTTTATCCTCATGAAAACTCATTTTTACGATTCTTATAAACATATTTTATTCTTTAAACGTGATGACAAACGAATCTCTATAAGTCAAACCTAAAAGACTTTTGATAGTTCCTCCTTTGCCCGGAATTCCTTTGTATAATGACAACTGCAAATATTCATTTTGATTGAATATCAAAAACAACTGTCCGTGATAGTCATTCAATGACTTGTCGGTCGTATTAAAATCATCATAAAAACGATTGATTCGATTGACTTTGTAACGACTTGCCGACAATTCAAAAGCTCTGCCCTGCCCTATTTTGTCAAATATTTCACGAGACACATTTGTAATCGCATTACCGTAATGATCTTCATAAACAATATGTCCTTTGATAGCATTGCCGTCGGATAGTATTTGCGGACGCAATTCTGTGGATTGCACCATATCTTCTTTGCTGATTTTTGTACCGATTTCGGCTACTGTCCTGGCAAATATCTGCTCAATCAACATGGCAAAATAAACAAATAACGACTTTTGATTTTCGGCTGTTATTCTATATAATTGTGTTGGCTCGTCATCGACCAAAATCAAACTCAAAGCACCATTATCCGGTGCAATAAAATATTGATTTTGATATTCCATGACCAAATAATTTATTCGTAGCGACAACGAAGCGTCAACGGCAAAAACATGAATCGTTTTGTCTGGAAAATGTGTAAACGCATTTTTCAACACATAACTTCCCATCCCGACGTTGTACAAATCAATTTCGTGCGATATATCAACTACGGTAACATTCGGAAAACGGCTATTCAAAACGCCTTTTGCCGATGCTACATAAAAATCGTGTAAACCATAATCGGTGGT
This sequence comes from Flavobacterium sp., assembly GCA_035306305.1. Taxonomy (GTDB): domain Bacteria; phylum Bacteroidota; class Bacteroidia; order Flavobacteriales; family Flavobacteriaceae; genus Flavobacterium. The sequence continues at coordinate 3,623 of DATGOD010000172.1, read as the reverse complement.
TAATGTAATAATTGCCATGAATTTGACCTGACTTTAAACAGATTCTAAATATTTTTTATTAGCTTTGAACATACAAAACTAATTATTTAAATTAAAATTTGACGCTTTTGAACGAAAGAATAATCGAGTTGGAACAGATTACACCCAAAGATTTTTGGGGTCCACAAGACACGCACCTCTCTACATTAAAAAAACTTTATCCAAAATTAAAAATTGTTGCCCGAGGTAATTTGGTCAAAATATACGGCGACAACGAGATTATGGATGCTTTTGAAGACCGATTTGGACGGCTTATCAAATATTTTCAAAAATATAACACCATTAATGAAAATATCATTGAAAGACTCATTTTGGACGATGCTCCGCAAAAAGAAAATCAATTTCAAGATACTGTTTTGGTACATGGTGTAGGTGGCAAACAAGTAAAAGCTAAAACGCCCAATCAACAAAAACTGGTTGATTTTGTTTTGAAAAACGATATGGTTTTCGCCATCGGTCCTGCCGGAACCGGAAAAACTTATACTAGCGTAGCTTTGGCAGTCAAAGCTCTGAAGGAAAAGCAAGTCAAACGAATTATTCTTACTCGACCTGCGGTAGAAGCCGGAGAAAATTTAGGTTTTTTACCCGGAGATATGAAAGAAAAACTCGACCCGTACATGCAACCTTTATATGATGCTTTGCGAGATATGATTCCGGCGACAACATTGGAGGATTACATTTCTAAAGGAATTATCCAGATTGCTCCATTGGCATTTATGCGAGGTCGAACGCTCGACAATGCTTTTGTGATTTTGGATGAAGCCCAAAATACTACACATGCTCAAATGAAAATGTTTTTGACCCGAATGGGACGAAATGCCAAATTCATCATCACCGGCGACCCGGGACAAGTGGATTTACCCCGAAAAATTTCTTCCGGACTGCGAGAAGCGTTAAACATTCTTGCCAATGTAGAAGGTATCGGAATATTATTTCTGGATGACAAAGACATTGTTCGCCACCGATTGGTTAAGAAAATCGTGGATGCTTACAAAATCATAGAAAATGCCAATGAATTTGCCAGCCAGATTGTAACTAAACAATAAATTTACTCCACCTCATTAAGCCGTCCGAGTACGGCTTTTTCTTCTTCAGAAAGGATCAACGTGTTGTGTTCCTTCCAATAAGGCGAGGTATAATTTTTTCCTAATCGTTCGAGTGTGGTTTCGTGATAAATCAAATTCGGATTAGGCTTTTCGCTACTCATCTTGGTATCGACAATCACTAATTCGTAATTTCCTCCTACCAAAAATCGTTCTCTATCTCGCTCAACAGTTCCGTGAACTCGTCCCATGTCATAGGACAAATAATAACGGTTTCCTGCCTCATTAAAAATCGTTTTTCGTACGAGGTTATTCGGTTTAAATCGGAAGAAAATACGGTTTTCCATGGTGAGATTTTGCACAAAATCAGGATGTACATTCATTTCTATATCCAGCACCAATTTTCTTTCATCATCGTATGCCATCGTTCCTTTCAAAACCGCTTTTTTGGCTGTTTCTGTCGGTTGAAAATGCAATATTGTTAATGTTTTTCCGTCTGCTCCTTTTTTCTGTGTGAGCGTCAAATCGTATTCTTTTTCTTTAACAATCCTTCTCATCGACTTGAACCGGAAAGCATCTGTAACCAATTCTTGCATATCCAATAAATACAAAGTCAATGGCGAAGCTTCATAAGCCTTGAATTCTTCTGATTTGAATCGGGCAAAACGACTTTGGTTTACAATAATATCGCTTTCTTTTTTGTCTTTATAATAAAAATCGAGCATTCCATCGCCGAAAGTATTGATTTTGTTGTTGATTGTCAGCATTTCTCGGTAATAAGTATTCAGAATCACATCTTTGGAAAATTGCTTTTGTGAATTGTCCAAAACTTCGAGAATAATATCTTTTATCGGTCTGTTTGGGATGAGTAATTCTTCCAATTCATAAGCCGCTATATCCAAATAAACGGTTAAATTTTCTTTGTTTTTACTATCTAAAGAAAGTGTTTTTCGGTCGTAGGTAAGATGAGAAAAAATTAATTCTTTGGTATTTGGATTTACCCAAATCTGAAATTTCCCATCCGGATTAGTTACCGTACTACTGTTGTTTCCTTCGGCGATAATGCTTACATAAGGTATTGGTTCGTCGGTTTCAAAATCTTTAACCACACCGGTGTACAAGACATTTTGTGCCATAACGAAGGGCGAAACGACAAACAAAATAAAGAGTAATATATTTTTCATTTTTATTGTATTTACACCTAATAAGTTGTCAGACGAATATAATTGTTACAAAAAAAAGAGCCAAAAAAGGCTCTTTTCATTAATTAATCGAATTTTGTTATTCGACAAACAATGGTTTATTGCTCATCATTTCGGTAACTTCCTCAGCGATTTGTTCCAAAGCATCGTCGTTGTCATGATTTTGAATAGCTCTGTCAATGAAATCCACAATAGTTTCCATATCGTTTTCTTTCAGACCTCTGGTTGTTATCGCAGCTGTTCCCACTCTGATACCTGAAGTTACAAATGGCGATTTATCGTCAAACGGTACCATATTTTTGTTTACAGTGATATCGGCTTTGCCCAAAGTTTTTTCCGCGTCTTTTCCGGTAATATCTTTATTTCTTAAGTCGATAAGCATCATGTGATTATCTGTTCCGCCAGAAATAATATTATAACCTCTTTTTACAAATGCCTCTGCCATTGCTTGTGCATTTTTCTGTACTTGTAAGATATAGTGGAAAAATTCATCCGAAAGTGCTTCGCCAAAAGCAACTGCTTTAGCGGCAATAATATGCATCAAAGGTCCTCCTTGATTTCCCGGAAAAACCGCACTATCCAACAAAGCAGACATCATTCTTACTTCGCCTTTTGGTGTTTTCAATCCGAATGGATTTTCAAAATCTTTCCCCATCATAATCATTCCGCCACGTGGTCCACGAAGTGTTTTATGCGTAGTGGTTGTTACAATATGACAATGCGGTAGTGGGTCATTCAAAATTCCTTTAGCGATTAATCCGGCAGGATGCGAGATATCAGCCATTAATAATGCACCTACACTATCTGCAATTTCTCTGAATCGTTTAAAATCCATATCTCTAGAATAAGCAGAAGCTCCAGCGATGATAAGTTTTGGTTGTTCTTTTTGTGCGACTTCGGCAATATGGTCATAATCCAAACGCCCGGTTTCTTTGTTCACACCATAAAATACCGGATTATATAATTTCCCAGAAAAATTCACTGGCGAACCGTGCGTGAGATGCCCTCCGTGAGACAAATCAAACCCTAAAATTTTATCTCCTGGTTTTAATACAGCGGCATAAACTGCGGTATTTGCTTGCGAACCTGAGTGGGGTTGCACATTAACATATTCAGCACCAAACAAAGCTTTTGCTCTGTCAATAGCCAATTGCTCTACGATATCTACAACTTCACATCCGCCGTAATATCTTCTGTTCGGATAGCCCTCAGCATATTTATTGGTCAAAACAGAACCTGCCGCCTGCATAACCTGATTGCTCACAAAGTTCTCTGAAGCAATGAGTTCTAATCCTTGAATCTGACGTTCTTTCTCGTCTGCAATTAAGTCAAAAATTTC
>DATGOD010000171.1:0-2149 GCA_035306305.1 Flavobacterium sp. | reverse complement strand
TCAACAGTGTCTAATGAATCAGCTCCTAAATCGTTAGTGAAGCTTGCTTCAACTACAACTTCGCTTTCGTCAACGCCTAATTTGTCAACGATAATCGCTTTTACTCTTGATGCAATGTCTGACATAATTTCTTTCTTTTTTTAAGTTTAATTGTTGTGGCAAAAATATAAAACTTTAGCTTATAACCACAATTTTAATTGTTTTTGTATCTGCGAATTTAAAAAAATAAATTAGAAATAGATACTTTTGTACGGAAATATTTCTTCAAAAAAGAAAATAATTATAGACGCAATCCCTATGAAATACGTAGTTTTACTGGCTTCTGGCTCTGGAAGCAATGTTGAAAATATTATTACATATTTTCGAGAAAAAAATTTTCCAATTCGCTTTCATATTATCACGAATAAGCCAAATGCATTCGTTCTGGAACGGGCAAAAAGGCTTAATGTGGATACCGAAATTGTTACTAAAAAGCAAAATGACGACGGATTGTTGCAAAAAAGAATCCATGAATTGAATCCGGATTTGATTGTTTTGGCCGGCTATCTTTTGTTGTTTCCGGAACCAATTATTAAAGAATTCCCTAACAAAATTATCAACATACATCCAGCGTTGTTGCCAAAATTTGGGGGAAAAGGAATGTATGGCAACTTTGTGCACCAAGCTGTGGTAGCCAACAAGGAAACCGAAACGGGAATTACGATTCATTATGTGAGCGAGCATTATGATGAAGGAGCTACGATTTTTCAAGCAAAAACTCCGGTTGATGAAAACGATACTCCAGAAGATGTGGCAAACAAAGTACATCAATTAGAATATGAGTATTTTCCACAAATTATTGAACAACTTTTAGAAAATCAAGATTGATGCAGCCCGAAATTCTTTTATATACCGATGGTTCGTCGCGCGGAAATCCTGGACCGGGAGGCTATGGTGTTATTTTACAGCTGAATAATACCAATTATTATAAGGAGCTTTCCAAAGGCTACCGCAAAACGACGAATAATCGTATGGAATTGCTGGCAGTGATTGTTGGTTTAGAAGCGTTGACCAAGGAAAATCTTTCGGTTCTGGTGGTTTCGGATTCTAAATATGTGGTTGATTCGGTTTCCAAAGGTTGGGTTTTTGGTTGGGAAAAGAAAAATTTTTCGGGTAAGAAAAATTCTGATTTATGGGTGCGTTTTTTAAAGGTTTATCGCAAACATCAAGTAAAATTTCAATGGATCAAAGGACACAATAATCACCCGATGAACGAACGTTGCGATTTTTTAGCGGTTCAGGCATCAAAACAACCCAAATTGTTGATAGACGAATGGTATGAAGAAAACGGAGATTAAATTTGATTTTTCAAATCACTAAAAACTAGCATACTGTATTGATTTACAGCCTAATACAATTATATACATCATAGAGAAAAGTTACAAAACACAATTTTATCTGTTCAAAAAATACAGAAAAAGAATAGAAACTTTATTCTCCCAACTCTGCGACCAGTTTATGATAAGAAGGAACTACGCCAAAACTTTTGAAGGCTTTAAAACTAGAATATTTGCAAAAACCGCAATGCTGACAACCATTCAATATCTCAATAAATTTATATTCAAAAGAAATATCAATAACTTAGAAATTAATCTTACCTAATAATACACTACGGGGTTTATATAGTATTCTGTTTTTTTATAATTATTTAATTCTATACTGTTTTTTGAACTACCACAACTTGTTATTATTACAAGGATCAACAATAGTAATACGTTTTTCATTGCTTTTGGTTTTTAATTTTAAAGAACCTCTCCCCCCACACCAATCAACATAAAACTTATCGATTATTTCTAAAATATATAGTGGTAAATATATTGGTTATTTTCTTTTTGTGTAAATCGTTTCGATTTAGTCCATAAAAAAAAGACAAGCAATCAGTTGATTACTTGTCCTTTTTAACCTGAGTTCGATTATTATTTAGGATAAATATATTGTATAAAAAAAGAAATAGTTGTATATTTAATTGTCTGAATGTTAAATATTTAAACAACTATTTCTTATGGTTAATTTCGATAAAATTACAGAAATTTTTTGTCTTGTTGATGAATTTTGCCAGCAATTTTTTCCTTTTCTTGAAAAAAACAGTATTGGAAACAAATCTAAAAGA
>DATGOD010000170.1:0-15809 GCA_035306305.1 Flavobacterium sp. | reverse complement strand
AGAAAAGTATGAAAACACTTTATCTGAAAATGATGTGGTGGTTCCGGTTCCTGAGAAATTTTTAAAAGACCCGCAGGTAAAAATCGTTGCGTCACAAAAAGCTTTGGATTTGGTCGCCTACCTCATCTCGCTCAAACAAATTGATTTAGGAGAAGAAAATATTACCGCTTTTATCAAAGCCTAAGAACGTCCGCAACCTGCAGACGGCGGTGCAAGCGGTTCTTCCAGTCTCCCGGACGGAGCGGTATTATACGCCAATACCTGTGCAGCATGTCATCAGGCAGACGGTAACGGACTTCCCGGAGCGTTCCCACCTCTGGCGGGTAGCGATATTGTGACCGATAATAGCCCGGAAATGCTTATCAAAATAATACTTCAGGGATATGATGCCCGACCGGAATATGGAGCTATGCCTCCGTTTGCCGATATGTTATCAGACGAAGATATTGCTGCTATTGCCACACACGAAAGAAGTAGCTGGGGCAATAACGCTCCTGCCGTGACACCTGAAGAAGTCAAAAAAATAAGAGATTACATACAAACCTTAAATCAATAATACTATGGAAACTCAAAAAATCTGGTTAAAATCACTCATCACGGACACGCCGCAACAAGGCAGGGAACTCGCTATTATGATGGCACGTAAATCAATCGCGGCTATCCAGACCAACTCTGATATAAGAAAAGAATTAAGAGATAATTATGCCACAGACACGCCTCAGCTGATTCAGTCTGCCGCTGTAATTGCTCAGGAATTTCAAACTATAGCAATGGCTAATAATTTCTGGAAACACACCGAAAAATAAACCTATTCAATTATGAAAAGATATTTGCTGTTTTTTATATTGTTTTTTATTAACCTTCTTACGCCCGTCACAGCTCTGGCGTGTGACGTGTGTGAGGAGAATCAGCCCAAAGTGCTGAAAGGAATAACGCATGGCACGGGTCCGCAGGGTAGCACCGATTATATCATTATCTGGGGAGCTGTTATTATCGTAGGAGTTACTCTTTTTCTGAGTATCAAATACCTGATTAATCCCAAAGAATCTTCGCCCAACCATGTCAAACATATTATTAAACATTAAACCGACGTTTTATGGAAGATAACAGAATAATCAAAGTATTTCTGGACGATGAACCCAAAGCTTTTGCTGAGTTTACACCTCCTGTAAAATTCATTCTGGATACGACGAAAATCACAGATGGCAAACATACCCTGAAAATTGTTGCCAAATCTACCAATAATGTAGAAGGTATCCGGTTGATTCCTTTTGAAGTCAGAAACGGTCCTTCAATAAGTGTGGTTGGATTAAAGGAAAATGAAGTCATCAACGAGCAGATTCCTATTACTATTAATTCCTACGGAAGTGAACGTAATGATGTGTTCGTGATTACCGGATCGGAAACGCCGAAAGCCATTCCCACCTGGGTTTGGGCATTATTGATTGCTTTTCTGGGGTTTGCGTTGTTTTACCTTGTCATGTATCTCAAACCCGATTTATACAAATCATTTGTTTAACAACTGAAAAGAAAATCCTGCAAAACCGTACTGATTGCTTCTCATACTTTAAGTTTACTTAGTTGAAAAATCCCTGGTAATAATAGTTTATTACCAGGGATTTTTATATAAGTGAAATAAACGATATAGTTATTTATCCAACTGCAGCATTTTCAGTGCGGCAACTGCAGCCTCAACACCTTTGTTGCCGTGTTTGCCTCCGCTTCTGTCGATAGATTGTTGTTCGTTATTATCCGTAAGTACGCAAAAAATAGTGGGTACATCGTATTTGATATTCAAATCTTTGATACCTTGTGCAACACCTTCGCATACAAATTCAAAATGCATGGTTTCTCCTTTGATTACGCAACCAATAACGATAACGACATCGACCTCTTGGTCTTCAATCATCTTTTTTGCTCCGTGAATCAATTCAAAACTGCCCGGCACATTCCATTTTACAATTTTTTCGGGCATCGCTCCACAATCAATCAAGGTGTCGTATGCTCCACGAAACAAACCGTCAGTTACTTTGTCATTCCATTCAGAAACAACAATCCCAAACCGAAAGTCTTTCGCATTTGGGAGTTGTGTTTTGTCGTATTGGGATAAATTTTTATTTGCTGTAGCCATTTTACTTTGCCAATCCAATATAAAAATCAATATCTTGTGCTTGCGGAGAAGCGATATAATCGTTTTTGATGTCTTCAAAAAGCTTTGCGGCTTCTTCTTTTTTGCCTAAATCCAAGGCTACGATACCAGCTTTGAACATATAACGCGGTGTAGTAAAATCGTTTGGATTATGTTTGGCTGCTTTTTGGTAATACTGCAATGCTTCTTCTTTTTGTCCTAACTCTGAAAAAGCATCTCCAATCGCACCTAAAGCACTCGCTTGTAACACCAAATCTTTAGAGTTGAATTTTTCTAAATGTCTGATTGCATCGGCATATTTTCCGGTATTCAAATAAATTGTGCCTACATAAAAGTTGGCATTATTTGCCGCATCTGTTCCAGAATAGTTATCGATAATTCCTAAAAATCCTAACTTTCCTTCGCCACCATTCAATGCCAAATTGTATAAGGAATCTGATGCCGTATTTTGTGCATCATTATAATATTGTTGTGCTTGAAACATTTCGTTGGCAGCCTCGTCTTCTTTTGGTTCCATCACAAAATTCCAATAGAGCATTGAACCCAAAGCGATAACAATCAAAACGCCTATTCCGATAAAGATAGGTTTTTGGTTCAATGTAAACCATGTTCCGATTTTATTTGCTGTCGAATCTAATGAATTAAAAACTTCTGCCGTTTGGCTATTTTTTCCGTCTTGGATTACTTTTTCTTCTTCTTTTAACTCCTTAGACTTTGGTTCTTTATATCCTCTTTTGTTATATGTAGCCATAATCTATATTTATTTTGTGGGGCAAAAATATGATTTTTATTCATATAAACGACAGGAATGTAAATATTTTTATGAAATTTGCAATTCTGTCAGCGATAAAAATCAAAGCGTGTATTTAAATTCTCTATCTATCATCAACTACAAGAATTTATCGGACAAACAATTTAGTTTTTCTAAAAAAGTAAATTGTTTTGTCGGGAATAATGGCATTGGAAAAACCAACATTTTGGATGCCATTTATAGTTTGGCACACGGTAAAAGTTATTTTAATCCGATAGCTTCACAAAACATCAAACACGGTGAAGATTTTTTTGTATTAGATGGCAGTTTTTCTACCGATGAACAATCTGAGCATATTGTTTACAGTTTAAAGAAAGGACAAAAAAAGGTTTTGAAACGCAATGGCAAAACCTATGAAAAACTGTCTGAACACGTAGGTTTGATTCCGATTGTTATTATTTCGCCTGCCGACCAAGATTTGGTCTCTGAAGGCAGTGAAACCCGCCGGCGTTTTCTCGACCACGTTATCGCACAGCAAGACAGTTTGTATCTGAAACAGCTCATTCAATATCAAAAAATATTGAGCCAACGCAATGCTTTGCTGAAATACTTTGCCCTCAATCACACTTTTGACGAAACAACTTTGGAAATTTACAACGACCAAATGATTGATTTAGGTAGATTTATTTACGAAAAAAGACAAGTTTTCATGGAAAAACTCTTGCCTATTTTTCAGCATTATCATTCGTTGATTACGACCAACAAAGAACAAGTGAGTTTGCAATATAGCAGTCATCTACACGAAAAAGATTTTGGTACTTTATTACAGGAAAACCTCAGCAAAGACCGCGTTTTGCAATACAGTTCTGTTGGCATACATCGCGATGATTTGGTTTTTGAAATCGACGGTTTTCCGTTGAAAAAATATGGTTCGCAAGGTCAGCAAAAATCGTTTTTGATTGCCTTAAAATTGGCTCAATTTGAATTTATCAAACAGCAAAAAGGTGTGTTGCCTATTTTGTTATTTGATGATATTTTTGACAAATTGGATGCACATCGTGTCAAACAAATCATTAATTTGGTCAATGAAAACAGTTTTGGACAATTGTTCATTACCGACACGCACGCCGAACGTACCGAACTGATTGTAGAATCGACTCATTTGGATTACGAAATATTCAATATTTAATCATGCAAATACAACACCATATCTCTCTGAAACCTTACAACACTTTTGGCATTGAAGCTATTGCACGAAATTTTGTATTGATTAATCATCTCGACGAACTCATAGAAGTGGTCAAAAATCATGCGAAAGAAGATTTGTTTTTTCTCAGTGGCGGAAGCAATATTTTGCTCACACAACCCGAAATAGACAAATTGGTCGTCAAACTAAACCTAAAAGGCATCGAAGTAATCGATAAGAATGAAAATTTTGTTTGGGTAAAAAGTGCGTCGGGCGAAGTGTTACACGACTTTATTTTGTGGTGTTTGGACAACAATTTTGGCGGATTAGAAAACCTGTCGCTTATTCCGGGACACGTCGGAACAGCTCCGATGCAAAATGTGGGTGCTTATGGTGTAGAAACCAAAAATGTTATGGCGTATTGTACCGCTTTGAATCTCGATACTTTGCAATTGGAAAAATTTGATAACCAAGCTTGCCAATTTGGTTACAGAGAAAGTTTTTTCAAACACGACGGAAAAGGCAAATTCGTGATTACCGAAGTGGTTTTTAAACTCAGTAAAAAAAATCATACTTTACATACCGATTATGGTGACATTCGGAAGGAATTGGAACGATTGCAAATCGACAATCCAACAATAAAAGACGTGAGCAACGCCGTGATTGCGATTCGACAATCCAAATTGCCCAACCCGACAGAAATCGGCAACAGCGGTAGTTTTTTTAAAAATCCGGTGGTGGATAAAACTACTTTTGAGCGATTTATCGAACAACATCCAGAGGCTCCGCATTATGTCGTTTCAGACGATGCTGTAAAAATTCCGGCTGGTTGGCTGATCGAACAAGCTGGATTGAAAGGTTTTAGAAAAGGTGATGCAGGCGTACACACCAAACAAGCTTTGGTTTTGGTAAACTACGGCAACGCCACCGGCGAAGAATTGATTGCGATGGCACGTTTTGTACAACAAACGGTTTTTAAAAAATTTGGTATTGAAATTCTGCCGGAAGTGAATGTGGTTTGATTAAAGTTATTTCAGCTTCAATGTTTTGGGATTTTGGCTTGTGTGTCGGATTGTTAAAACAAAAAGCGTGTCTGATTCTATTTTATAATACAACAAATACTTTTGGATTACTTTTATATAAACATTTCAACATCGGTTTTTCTTCCAATATTCGGAAAATCAGAAATTAACAGTAATTGCTCATCAATTAATTTATTAAGCTTTAAACCAAAAGTATTAGATTTGTTTCGATTCTTCCAATATTGAAGAATTTCAATAAATTCGTTTTTGGCTTTTATAGTCCAAACTATTTGTTGAGCCATTGCATTATTTCTTTTTGAACCTCGTCGTGCGAAACCACTTCTCCTTTATCAATTTGTTTTTGGGCTTCTAATAGTACTTCCTTTTCTTCCGAAGTTGTAAGATAAACAGACTCATCCTTTTGAAAATCGAGCAATTGTAAAAGTTCCTTCAACCGAACTTTATCAGTCATATTCGCAATTTGATTGATTAAATTTATTTTTAATTCTGCTGTATTCATCTCTTTTCTTCTTTAAATCCGAGATAAATTTACGAAAAAAAACGCATCGTTTATTCTCTGTTAGATATGTTTTTCGTTCCAATCTATCTTTGTAATTTTATTTTTGTGAATTATTAATACAGAAGCTTCTTTATAAGGTTCTTCAACAAATAAACCTAAATTCACTAAGGTATATTCTCCATATTGCGTTGTAATTGGGTCATTTCCATACAAATTATTAAAAAATAATGGATGTACAATTTTGATTTCGTTATTTTCAATTTTCGCTACAAAAGTCAAATCCAAAACATTTGCAATAAAAAATTCTTCTTGGTCTAAAGTAAATTTTGAAAAAAATTCAATCCCATATAAACCAATTTTTTTTGTAAAAGCATTTGATTTATCTGTATATCCTAAAGCTTCTCCATCTATAGTTTTATTGATTTTTCTCGACTTAGCTTGAGTCAATTTTCTTGGATTTGGAATTACTTTAATCTCGCTTGATCCAAACATGTGCCCTAAATTAGCTAAAACTTGATAACCGTCATCTGTTTTGGTTACTGTATTGGCACAAGTAGATTCTGTAAAATATGTTTTTCCGGTTGCCTTTTCGTAAAAATAAACTGTTCCGCCCCATTCTCCAAAACAATCGCTATAAACAATAAACTCATCATCATCAAATAATTTAGGCTGGTTCTTTAATGGAAATTTTTCTTTAAATTTCACCCATTTTGCTCCATCCCAAAACAACTTTTTCCTTCCTGATTGAGCAACTAAACGGTTATCAACTATCCAATGATAATTAAATCTTTTAGTGTTTAATTGTTCTTCAAAAGCAACATTTCTCTCCAATGAGTTTAAATCAAAACAACCAAATTTTCCATTTTCAAATAGGACAATCAGATTATCTTGATAAATTACGGAAAAAGATTTCGGAAAGTTTTTAGTATAAATTTCTTTCTTTTCTGATTCATCAAATTTCTCAGAGAAATATGGGTTTTTAATCACTATTTGCTCAGTTTCAAAATCAAGTAGTTCGTCACTTATTGAAACATTGAAATTATTGTCTTTAAAATCAGTTTTATATAAAGAATTTCGTGTTACTACACTATCATTCCAATTGTAAGTTTTAAAATGTTGAATCAATTTGTTTTCTATGTCTGAATTCGTTTGCCCAAACAAATTAAAAGACATTAGAAAAACAGATATTATATAAAACACTTTTTTCATAACAACTATAATTTAATTATTTCCACATCAGCGACTTGGCTAATTTAATTATTTTTTCTTGAAAGACAACAGCCAACAAAGCTTTCAAATTGATTTATATTTTGCTAACTTTACGCTTTACAAAATTATACCTAAACATAAAATGCTTATTTTTGTCGGCATTTTTCAATAGAAATTATGTTTGAACAACTACTTTACGCGCTTATTGCTGTGGTAATCATCCAATTTTTGTACCACCTCATTTTATTTAGCCGATTGGCATTTTATCAGCCCAAAAAATTAACGGTCAATAACGAACCGGTTTCTGTGATTTTGTACACAAAAAACCAGGCAGACAGGCTTGCTCAATCGCTCGACAATCTACTCAATCAGCAATATCACACTTTTGAAATTGTGGTGGTTAATAACGCTTCAACCGACGAAACTTCGGATATTTTAAAAGCATATGCCGAGCAATTTCCAAACATCAACATTGTGGATGTAAAAAATAACGAAGCATTTTGGGGAAGTACAAAATATGCACTAACGCTGGGTATCAAAGCGTCAAAATACAATCATCTGATTTTTACCGACACCGACAAAACGCTGGTTTCGTCAAACTGGCTAACAAGTATGTCTGCTACATTTACAGAGAAAAAAGAACTGGTTATGGGTGTTGAATTACTCAGTCGAAAAAAAGGCTTTTTCAACAAAATTGTCCGATTCAGACATATCAGCAACCAACAATGGAATATCAGCTTGACTAAATCCGGAAAACCAATTGGCATTCCGTTGAATAACGTTGGTTATACGAAAAATATATTCTTCGAGAATCAGGGATATATCCGGTTTATGAATTATTTTCAATACACCCACGAACTGTTTTTTTCAGAAGCTGCCAATAAAAAAAATACCGCAGTTTGTTTATCCAAAGAAAGTTTTTCATATATTCAACCTTCAAAGAATTCGGCAGAATTTATCCAAAAATCTATCGAAGAAAAAACTATTTTGAAAGAATTTGGACGTGGTTATGGTTTACTAAAAAGCGTTTATTATCTGAGCGTATGGTTATTTTTCATATTATCGGCTGTATTATTAATCAATCAACACGAAATGCATATCGTTTTGGCAATATTCGTTTTCAGGTATGCTTTTTGTTGGATAATCAACGGAAAAACGTATCGCTATTTTGGTTACACCGATTTGGCTTTGGGTTATCCTTTGTTTGAATGGATAGATTTGTGGGTACAATTAAGAATAAAAACAAAAAGTATTTTTTATAAACCATTGATTAATAAGTGATTATAAACAGCATAGAACAAGCTATTGAATTGGCACAAAAAGGCGAACAAAATGCCTACACTTTCATTCTCGACCAATACTGGAATGAAGTATATAATTATATGCTGAAAAAAACGAAAAACGAAACCGACGCCGAAGATATTACTATTGAAACTTTTTCTAAAGCTTTTGAAAGATTAAACACATACAATCCGCAGTATGGTTTCAATACCTGGCTGATTACAATCGCCAAAAACACACACATTGACCTTGTGCGGAAAAGAAAATCGGAAAAAACGTTGGATATTGATGAAAACGACCAAATTTTCACCAATATCATCGACGAAACGCCAAGTATTGAAGACCAACTGATTAACGAGCAAAACCTCCTCACACTAAAAAATCATATCAAACAACTCAAACCCCATTATCAGGAAATTATTCAGTTACGGTATTTTCAGGAACTGAGCTACAACGAAATTGCGGAAAAACTCCACGAACCGTTGAGCAATGTAAAAGTAAAACTGTTACGTGCAAAAAAATTATTGACTGAGTTGATTAAGAATAAACAGAGGTAAAGAAAAAATGTCCGAAATTTTCAAAGCACATTTAGACAAATTCGTTCCAATAAACGATGTGGAATTTGAAGAAATTCTTTCTTTTTTCGAAGTAAAATTGGTGCGTAAAAAAGAAAACCTGTTAGAAGCCGGACAACTTTGCAAAGAACATTTTTTTGTACTGAAAGGTATATTACGCAAATTCTTCATCAACGAAAAAGGCTCGGAACAAACCACGGAATTTGCGATTGAAACTTGGTGGATGACCGACAATATGGCGTATGAACGTCAGCAAAAAACCGAGTTTTATATTCAGGCGGTAGAAACTTGCGAAATTTTAGTGATTTCGCAAAGCAATCAAACGGAATTGTTGCAACGTTTTCCGGTTTTGGAACGTTATTTTAGGTTTATTTATCAACGCGCTTATGCGGCGGCAGAAATGCGGATAAAATATATTTTCTCCTACGCCAAAGACGAATTTTATTTTCATTTATTGGAAAGTTATCCCGAATTTGTTCAGCGTGTTCCTCAATATTTAATCGCCTCATTCTTAGGTTTCACACCCGAATATTTGAGCGAAATCCGCAAGAAAAAGTTTTCTTAAACCAGTTTAAGATTTTTCCTTTTTACTTTTAAGAACTTTGTACCAGAATCTTAAACAACAGAAATAATGGAAAAACGTATCAACGCAAAAAACTTGGAACCACAAGCATATAAAGCTATGTTTGGTTTGGAAACCTATCTTGCCAACACCGATTTATCAAAAACCATCAAAGAATTAATTAAAATTCGTGTTTCACAAATCAATTCGTGTGCCTATTGTATCGATATGCACACCAAAGACGCTTTAAAATACGGCGAAACGCAACAACGCATTTTCGTTTTAAGCGCATGGAGAGAAGCTAAATATCTTTATACCGACGAGGAACAAACGGTTTTGGCAATGGCAGAAGAAATCACACTGATTCATCAAAACGGTTTAACCGATGAAACCTACCAAAAAGCCACCGAGTTTTTTACCGAAAACCAAATTGCACAAATCATTATGGCAATTGTAACCATCAACGCGTGGAACCGCATTGCTGTGAGCACGCATTTGCATATTGGAGAGTAAAATTATAGCCAAAAAATCCTGCAAGTTCGAAGCTTTGCAGGATTTTTCGCTAATTAACTCATTGCTTAATTACTCAATAATCTGTTGTACTTCGTCAAAATCTAAACCACCGTAATTGCCGGAACTCATCAACAGCAATACCGAGTTTGTGAAATCCTGAACAACCAAAAACGATTTGAATGCTTCGGGATTGGTATAAACAATTAAATCGTCGCGGTTAAACGCCTGTTCGATTTGTTCTTTACTGATTTCGTCCAGTTTTTTAATCGCAACGGCATCGGGCGAATAAAACACCACAGCAGTGTCCGCAGCGTTTAACGCACCTTGATATTCGGTCAAGAAATCGGCGTTTAAACTACTATATGTATGTAACTCTAAACACGCAATCAATTTTTTATCGGGATATTGTTTTTTAACGGCCTCGGTCGTAGCTTTTACCTTACTTGGCGAATGGGCAAAATCTTTGTAAGCCACAGCAGTGTTGGTTTCTGCAATTTTTTCTAATCGTTTTGATGCACCTTTAAAACTGGCAATGGCTTCGTAAAATTCTTCTTCGTCGATACCCATATTTTGGCAAATCCATTTGGCACCGGCAAGATTGCTCAAGTTATGTTCGCCAAAAACTTCAATTGGCATTGGTCCATCTTGGGTTTCTAAATAAGTTGTTCCGTTGTCGATGGAGTATTCCGGCAAGGCATACGGCATTTTTCGGATGGGTTTTTCGGCTTCTTCCACGATTTTTTTTACCACCGCATCATCTTCGTTATAAACCAAAATGCCGCCGTTGGTAATTTTGTCGATAAAGATTTTGAACTGTTCCACATAATTGTCGAACGTTGGAAAAACATTGATGTGATCCCAAGCGATACCGCTGATTAAGGCAATATTGGGTTGATACAAATGAAATTTCGGACGCAAATCTGTGGGCGAAGACAAATATTCGTCGCCTTCGATGACCATAAATTCGTTTTCCGTCGTCAATTGCACCATGTTATCGAAACCTTCTAACTGTGCGCCCACCAAGAAATCGACCGCAACGTTGTGGTAATTCATCACGTGCAAAATCATGGAAGTAATGGTCGTTTTTCCGTGCGAACCGCCAATAACCACGCGGGTTTTATTTTTAGAATGTTCGTAAATAAATTCGGGATACGAATAGATTTTCAAGCCGAGTTCCTGTGCTTTCAACAATTCGGGATTATCGGCTTTGGCATGCATTCCCAAAATAACCGCATCAATATCTGCCGTGATTTTTTCGGGAAACCAGCCTGCATTTTCGGGCAATAATCCTTTGGCTTGTAAACGTGATTTTGAAGGTTCAAAAATGGCATCGTCGCTGCCGGTAACCGCATCGCCTTTGTCGTGCAAAGCCAACGCCAGATTGTGCATAGCGCTGCCGCCAATTGCTATAAAATGTACGCGCATTGTTTTCTTTTTTGATGTTCAAAACTACATTTTTTATACCGAAAAAGAAAGTTTTAAAGTTATAAAGTCGAAAGTTGGTACAGATGAGTATAATTCTGATTTGTTTTTTTATGTTATATTTCTAAAAAAGTGGTAAAAGTAGCATTTCTATAATTTGTTTTCCCAGTTTTTGGTGTTTCTGGAAGTGTGGAAAACTGCCAATATATTCACTTGCAATTTATCTTCAAGATATTCAAAATGAATCCCGTAAAGAAATTTATTGATAAATGCAATCCGAATATTAGCATAACGAATTTGATAAGCGAGTGGATTCTTTTCAATTTTACGAACTTCCTTTCTAATTTCTTTTAAAAACAGCATACCTAATCCTTTTCTTTGCTGATTATACCAAAAAGCAATTTCTGTTAAATCTATTTGAACAACCTCTGAAACGTGTTTTCTAACTTTCACTCTCCAATTCTTTTTCTAAAGATTTCATCATTTCATCAAAATCTACAAGTGATTCCGGATGCTTTTCAATATAAGATTGTCTTTTTAAAACCTCTTCTTTTTGCCAATCGGGAATAGAAATATCTTCCGAAACGGTTATAGATACGGCTCTGTTTTTATAGAAACTTTTGAGTTTTTCTATAAATTCTTCTGTGATTTCGTTGGCAGATGAAAATCGAAATGTGGTTTCCATAACGTTTATTTATTTCTATCAAAGATAAGGATTTTCTTTTTAAAACAGCTTTTTTATCTGCAAATCAAGGCTCAATTATAACTATATTTTGAATTCGGCAATAGCCAAAAAACTTTTAACTTTGCCTCTTTATATAAATCCCAATGAAAAAAGATATTGAAATACCCCAAGTAAAAGATGTACATATCGTGGCTATTCGTGAATGGAACGATGATTTTATGGAAAATTCTTGGTATGCTTATTTGCTCAACGATACCGACAAAAAACTGGATTTGGCTATGGTTGTTTCCGACGCATACGGCACAATCAACGGTGAAGAACGGAAAACAGCTACGTTTCGTCACGCTTTCAAAGAAGTTGCTCCGAAAACTGCTGTTAAAATCGAGTTGTTAGAAAATAATGTTTTACAACTCAATAATGAGTTTAGACTTTCGTATTTTATCAACGAAAAATTGTTTGATAAAAAGTTTATTTTCGAGGCAAACAGCATTACAGAAAATGCTTTGATCGATTTGCCTGCTATTCCGAGAACCGGCATTTTTGCTCAATAAATATACGACAATGTTACATTTTGTAATCAAATCATTTGACGAACTTTCGACCGCCGAATTGTACGAAATCCTCCGATTGCGTTCGGAAGTATTTGTAGTCGAACAAACCTGTATTTATCAGGATATTGACAACAAGGACCAAAAAGCGATACACGTTTTGGGTTATTTTGACGGAGAATTAGCTGCTTATTCCCGCATTTTTAACAAGCACGATTACTTTGAAAACACGTCTATCGGCAGAGTTATTGTTGCTGAAAAATTTCGGGATAAAAAATTCGGGCATGAACTTATTCGCGCTTCCAAACAAGCCATCAAAGATTATTTTGATGAAACCACCATCGAAATTTCTGCCCAAAAACATTTGAGTAATTTTTATGGCTCTCACGGTTTTCAACCAATTAGCGAAATGTATCTGGAAGATGGCATTCCGCATATTAGAATGTTAGCTTCGTTATAATTGGTTATATCTGGTTATAAACAATTATAAAAACCGCATAGATTTATTCAATTTATGTGGTTTTTGTTTTTGATAAAATTAAACCAATGCCTTTCCGGTCATTTCTTCTGGTTGAGGAATTCCAATCATTTTCAAAATAGTCGGAGCGACATCCGCCAAAATTCCACTTTCCACATTTTTGATATCTTTATCCACCATAATAATCGGAACAGGATTGGTCGTATGTGCTGTATTTGGGCTTCCATCCGGATTTTTCATTATTTCACAATTTCCGTGATCAGCAATAATGATGATGCTATATCCATTTTTCTCTGCCGATTCGGCAACTTTTTGCACGCATTTATCCACAGCTTCGCACGCTTTGATTGCCGCTTCCATGCTTCCGGTATGTCCCACCATATCGCCATTGGCAAAATTCAAGCAAACAAAATCAGCTTCTTGCTTATCCAAAGCTTTCACAAGATTTTCGCTAATATCAAAAGCACTCATCTCTGGTTTGAGGTCATAAGTAGCCACTTTTGGCGATGGACACAAAATGCGAGATTCTCCTTCAAAAGGCACTTCTCGTCCACCCGAAAAGAAGAAAGTTACGTGTGGATATTTTTCTGTTTCGGCAATACGAATTTGTTTCTTGTGATGATTTGCCAACACTTCTCCAAGCGTTTGTGTGATATTTTCTTTGTCATAAACTACTTTTATTTCTTGAAAAGTATCATCATAATTGGTCAGCGTAACAAAGTCTAATGGCAATTTGTACATATCAAATTCCGGCATATCTTGTTGATGCAAAACCTGCGTGAGCTCACGTCCGCGGTCAGTTCTGAAATTGAAAAACACCACCACATCATCTGGTTCAATCAAAGCGATTGGAGCATCATTGTCATTAATCATCACGATTGGCTCGATAAACTCGTCAGTGATGTCATTAGCATAATTATCAAGCATCGAATTGTTAATATTTGTAGAGCGTTTTCCTTCGCCTTTTACCAATAAATCATAGGCTTTTTTCACTCGCTGCCATCTTTTATCTCTGTCCATCGCATAATATCGCCCGATTACGCTTGCCAGTTTCCCAACAGCATTATCTTGCATAAACTGTTGCAGATTTTGCAAATGATTTACGCCTGATTTTGGATCAACATCACGTCCGTCGGTAAAAGCATGTACAAATACTTTTTCGCACTGATAATGCTTGGCAGCTTCTAACAAACCAAACAAATGATTGATATGCGAATGTACACCGCCGTCGGAAAGGAGTCCTAAAAAATGAACTTTTTTGTTGTGTTTTGCCGCATATTCAAAAGTGTTTTTCAACACAATTTCGTCGGTCAATGTACCATTAGCAACCGCCATATTTATTTTAGCCAAATCTTGGTAAACAATACGTCCGGCACCTAAGTTCATGTGTCCGACTTCAGAATTTCCCATTTGTCCGTCCGGAAGTCCAACATTTAAACCATCTGTTCGCAAAGTTGCATGTGCATATTCTTTATATAGATTGTCAATAAATGGCGTATAAGCATTGTCAATTGCCGAAACTTTAGGATCTGGTGAATTTCCCCAGCCGTCCAAAATCATCAATATTACTTTTTTGTTCATCATGCTGTTTATGATTTATTCATTGTCTGAAAAGAGTTTCAAATTTAGCCAAAATAGCCGAAATAATAATAACAAATGTTAAACTTTCGTCTTAAATAATATTTT
This sequence comes from Flavobacterium sp., assembly GCA_035306305.1. Lineage (GTDB taxonomy): Bacteria > Bacteroidota > Bacteroidia > Flavobacteriales > Flavobacteriaceae > Flavobacterium. The sequence goes on along the minus strand of DATGOD010000170.1, from coordinate 1,222 downwards.
AACACCGGCGACTCATATATAATTTTATATATTTACGCTTTGGATTAAAACGAATTAGGAATAATAATGAAAAAATTAGGTTTTTTGATGATAGCCGGGATGTTGTGTTTGGGCTCTGCACATGCACAAAACGGCAATGGAAATGGCGGCGGAAAAAGCAAATCTAGCAAAGTAGTAGGAAAAGATTCGAAAAACAAAAATTCTAAATACTTTTCAAGAGAAGAGAAGCAAGAATTAAAAAAATCGAAGGAAATTGCCGAAGTAAAATCGACTAAAAACTCAGACAAAGCAGAAACGTTGTCGGCAGTCGATAAATTTATTTTATCTAAATATATGGATTTAGATGAAATGGATTTCAACAAACCCGTTTTAGAAAGCTACAAATTGGCTTTCAAAGGTTATTACAAACTGAAAAAAGAAGGCAAAATCCAAAAAGACATTTTAACCATTATTGATTTTACTTTACATTCATCTCAAAAAAGAATGTGGGTAATCGACATGAAAGAAAACAAAGTTTTGTACAATACTGTTGTTTCGCACGGAAAAAATAGCGGCAAGGAATACGCCACACGATTTTCTAACAGACCGGAATCTCATCAAAGTAGCTTAGGGTTTTATGCCACCGCCGAAACATATATAGGTAAACACGGATTATCGTTGCGATTAGACGGTTTGGAAAAAGGCATTAACGACAATGCAAGAATGCGAGACATTGTAATTCACGGAGCCAGTTATGCCAATGAAAGTTGGGTTGATGCACAGGGCTGGTTGGGCAGAAGTTATGGTTGTCCTGCTTTACCGATGAATAATTACAAAGAAATTATCAACTTGATTAAAGACGAAAGTTGTTTGCTAATTTTTCATAACGAAAACAGCGATTACAAGAAAAAATCGAAATACTATTCTGAATAAAAGATACCATACAATTTAAAGAAAGTCAATGTTTTGCATTGGCTTTTTTGTTGATTGAGGTTTTTTGTATATTTGGATTATTAAATGTAACATCATGAAAAAGAAACTAATAAAAAAAAGTATTCTACTCTTTGTAATTGTCATTACAAGTTTCTTTTTACTTTATCGATTCATGACTTATGACAGAACTTATACTTGGGCAAAAGAATTTCCTTATGATATTGAGAAAATAGCTACATCCCAAAATCTAAAAATTGAAAAAAGCGAACCCATAAACATTGAAAAAATAAAGCTTCCAATAGAAAGAAAA
>DATGOD010000169.1:0-2236 GCA_035306305.1 Flavobacterium sp. | reverse complement strand
TCAGAAAGCAACCGAAGCTTTCGATAAACTAAATAAAGATGTTCAGCATTTGGCACCAGATCAAATGTTTTTGCCTTCGGCAGAATTTCTTCAAAAAGCCGATGATTTTACGGTGGTTGAACTGGCACAGCAAAACTTTTTTACACCCAATTTTTCAGTCGATTTTCATTTTAATCCGCAACCTTCGTTCAATAAACAGTTCGATTTGCTGATAGAAAACTTAAATCAAAATACATCAAACGGATACACCAATTATCTGTATTGTTCAAGCGAATCACAAGGTAAACGTTTCGAAGAAATTTTCAGCAGCTTAAAAGATCAAAACAAAAGTATTCAGCAGTATAAAACTGTTGTAATGCCTTTGTTTCAAGGTTTTATCGACAAAGAAAATAAGATTGTTTGTTACACCGATCATCAAATTTTTGAACGATATCACAAATTCAACATTAAAAACGGTTATACCAAAAAACAAACCATCACTTTAAAAGAACTTACTACGCTTTCGGTTGGCGATTATGTTACACACATTGACCACGGAATTGGAAAGTTTGGCGGTTTGCAAAAAATTGATGTAGAAGGTAAAAAGCAAGAAGCCATAAAACTGGTCTATGCCGATAACGATATTGTGTATGTATCAATACATTCATTACACAAGATTTCAAAATACAACGGAAAAGAGGGTGCACCGCCTAAAATCTATAAAATTGGTTCAGGAGCGTGGAAAGCCTTAAAGCAAAAAACAAAAGCACGTGTAAAACACATTGCCTTTAATTTGATAAAGTTATACGCCAAACGCAGATTGGAGAAAGGTTTTGCTTGTGCACCCGACAGTTATTTGCAGGCAGAGTTAGAAAGTTCGTTTATATACGAAGATACCCCAGATCAGTTGAAATCTACTATTGATGTAAAAACCGATATGGAAAATGAACGGCCAATGGATCGGTTGGTTTGTGGCGATGTGGGTTTTGGTAAGACCGAAGTGGCTATTCGCGCGGCTTTTAAGATGGTCGATAACGGAAAACAAGTTGCGGTGCTGGTACCAACAACCATTTTGGCATTTCAGCATCATAAAACATTTACCGAACGTTTAACAGATATGCCGGTGAGTGTAGCTTATTTGAATCGCTTTAAAACAGCCAAACAAAAAGCAGAAACATTGAAAGATTTGGCAGAAGGAAAAATCGACATCATCATTGGAACGCATCAGCTAGTAAATAAAAATGTGGTTTTTAAAGATTTGGGTTTGCTGATTATCGATGAAGAACAAAAATTCGGAGTAGCGGTAAAAGACAAATTAAAAACCATTGGCGAAAACATTGACACCCTGACGCTTACCGCAACACCGATCCCGAGAACGTTACAGTTTTCTTTAATGGCAGCCCGCGATTTATCAGTTATTACAACGCCGCCACCTAATCGTTATCCCATCGAGACCAATGTGATTGGGTTTAATGAAGAGGTGATCCGCGATGCTATTTCGTATGAATTGGAACGTGGCGGACAAGTTTATTTTATCAACAACCGAATTGAAAATATTAAGGAAGTTGCCGGAATGATCCAGCGCTTGGTTCCAAATGCCAAAGTGGGTGTGGGTCACGGACAAATGGACGGTAAAAAATTAGAAGAACTTCTTTTATCGTTTATGGAAGGCGAATTTGATGTGTTAGTTGCTACAACTATTATTGAAAGTGGATTGGATGTTCCAAATGCAAATACCATTTTTATCAATAATGCCAATAATTTCGGATTGAGCGATTTACATCAAATGCGTGGTCGGGTAGGGAGAAGCAACAAAAAAGCATTTTGTTATTTTATTACGCCACCTTATAGTGTCATGACCGAAGAAGCCCGTAAGCGTATTTCGGCATTGGAACAATTTAGCGATTTGGGCAGTGGATTCAATATTGCTATGAAAGATTTGGAAATTCGTGGTGCCGGTGATATTTTGGGCGGTGAACAAAGTGGATTTATCAATGAAATTGGCTTTGAAACCTATCAGAAAATCATGAACGAAGCCATTGACGAATTGAAAGAAAACGAATTCAAGGATTTATACGAGGAAGAGCAAAATATCGATACCAAAGAATACGTTAATGATATAGTGATTGAATCTGACTTTGAAATTTTGTTTCCTGATGAATACATCAACAATGTTTCAGAACGATTAACTTTATATAACGAATTGTCAACATTGAGAACCGAAGAGGAATTAATCGCTTTTCAAAATAAATTGATT
>DATGOD010000168.1:0-4158 GCA_035306305.1 Flavobacterium sp. | reverse complement strand
GCAGTAAATTTGTCTTAATTTTTTTAAGAGAAATTATAATATAAACATTTATGGCAAAATCTGCACTTTTAAAGTCGTCACTCGGTAAGAAATACTGGATGGCACTTACTGGATTATTTTTATGCTTGTTTTTAGTAGGTCACTTAATCGGAAATTTGCAACTGATTTACGGAACCGATTTACAGTTCAATCAGTACGCACACTTTATGACCACTAATCCGGCAGTAAAAGTATTATCGTATTTAACGTACATTTCCATCTTGTTTCATGCGATTGATGGAATTATTTTAACCATTCAAAACAAAAAGGCACGACCGAAAGGTTATGTGAAAAACAATGCCGGAGCCAACAGCAAATGGCAGTCAAGAAACATGGCGGTTTTGGGAACATTAATTTTGGTTTTCATCGTAACGCACATGACTAACTTTTGGGCAAAAATGCACTTTTATGAAATGCCTTTGCAACAACAAGTCGTGTCTAACGAAGTTACGGGAGGACAAGAAATGGTTATGTATAACACAACCAACGGAACATTAATTCGCAAAGATCAAGTAGAAAACAGAGGGTTTGAACTAAAAAATGGAAAAGATTTTTACATCCCAGATACCAATGTAAAATATGCAGAAGGCTACAAAGACTTGTACAAAATTACTGTAGAGTTTTTCAAAGATCCAAAGTTTGGACTAATAGCAACGATTGGTTATGTATTAGCGATGTTCGTGTTGGCATTTCACCTTTTACACGGATTTAATAGTGCTTTCCAGTCCATAGGAATTAATAATGTAAAATACAATGGATTTATCAAAGGATTTGGACAATGGTTTGCAATCATAGTACCTTTATTATTCGCGATAATTCCCGTGTACATTCACTTTTTTAAATAACAGTCAAAATCATTACTTGATATGACAACTTTAGACAGTAAAATACCAGCAGGTCCATTAGCAACAAAATGGACAGAATATAAAAGTCACAACAAATTAATTAACCCTGCAAACAAACGTTTGATAGATGTTATCGTTGTAGGAACAGGATTGGCAGGAGGTTCTGCAGCAGCTACATTGGCCGAACAAGGATACAATGTAAAAGCATTTTGCTACCAAGATTCGCCTCGTAGAGCACACTCAATTGCTGCACAAGGAGGAATTAACGCTGCAAAAAACTACCAAGGAGACGGAGACTCTGTATATCGATTATTCTATGATACCGTAAAAGGGGGAGATTATCGTTCAAGAGAAGCCAATGTACACCGTTTGGCAGAAGTTTCCGTGAATATCATTGACCAATGTGTGGCTCAAGGCGTGCCTTTTGCAAGAGAATACGGCGGATTGTTAGACAACCGTTCATTTGGAGGAGTACAAGTTTCAAGAACTTTCTACGCCAAAGGACAAACCGGACAGCAGTTGTTGCTGGGGGCTTACTCAGCGATGAATCGTCAGATTAATCGAGGAAAAATCAAAATGTACAACCGTCATGAAATGCTCGACTTGGTTGTAGTAGATGGTAAAGCACGTGGAATTATCGCACGAAACTTGATTACCGGAGAAATAGAAAGACACTCGGCTCACGCAGTAGTGATTGCTACCGGAGGATACGGAAATGTATTTTTCTTATCAACCAATGCAATGGGGTCAAATGTAACCGCAGCCTGGAAAACACACAAAAGAGGAGCTTATTTTGCCAACCCTTGCTACACGCAAATTCACCCAACATGTATCCCTGTTACCGGAGATGACCAATCGAAATTAACTTTGATGTCAGAATCTTTGCGTAATGATGGACGTATTTGGGTTCCAAAGAAAATTGAAGATGCACAAGCAATCCGTGCTGGAAAATTGAAACCAACACAAATTCCGGAAGAAGACAGAGATTATTACCTAGAAAGAAGATATCCATCGTTTGGTAACTTGGTGCCGCGTGACGTTGCTTCAAGAGCTGCCAAGGAAAGATGCGATGCTGGATTTGGAGTAAATGCAACAGGAGAGGCTGTTTATCTAGATTTCTCAAGTGCAATCGAAAGATACGGAAAAGAACAAGCACGAATCCATCACTTAGATGAAAACGATGCAAAATTAGTATATAAATTAGGAAAAGAAGTCGTTGAAAATAAATACGGTAACTTATTCCAAATGTATGAGAAAATTGTTGATCAAGATCCATACACTACGCCAATGATGATTTATCCAGCGGTACACTATACCATGGGAGGTCTTTGGGTAGATTATAATTTGATGACGACAGTAGAAGGTTGTTACTGTTTAGGAGAAGCAAACTTCTCTGATCACGGAGCAAACCGCTTAGGAGCTTCGGCGTTGATGCAAGGTTTGGCAGACGGATATTTTGTGTTGCCATATACCATCGGAGATTATCTATCACAAGATATCCGAACAGGAGAAATTCCTACAAATACACCTGAATTTGACGAAGCAGAAAAACGCGTAAAAGATGCTATCAACCACTTAATGAATAATAAAGGCTCACATTCAGTAGATCATTTCCATAAAAAATTGGGAAAAATCATGTGGGACAAAGTTGGAATGGCACGAAACGCCAAAGGCTTGACTGAAGCCATGGACGAAATCGCTGCATTGAGAGAAGACTTTTACAAAAACGTAAAAGTTTCCGGAACTGCAGACTCATTCAACCAAGAATTAGAAAAAGCACTTCGTGTAGCTGATTTCTTAGAATTGGGTGAATTATTTGCCAAAGATGCATTACACAGAGAAGAATCATGTGGAGGGCACTTCAGAGAAGAACACCAAACAGAAGAAGGTGAAGCAAAACGTGATGACGAAAACTTTGCTTATGTAGCCGCTTGGGAATACAGCAATAATCCAAGAGAATCTGTATTGCACAAAGAAGATTTGGTGTATGAAAATATTAAAATGGTAACGCGTAGTTATAAATAGTTCTTAGTAAATAGCCAATAGTAAATAGTATAAAAGTGAAAACATATAAAGATTTACTGATTTGGCAAAAAGGATTGACTTTAGTTAAGTTAGTTTACCAAAGTGTAGAAGATTTTCCTAAAAGTGAAGTCTTCGGACTACAGAGTCAAATAAAAAGAGCCGTAGTATCTGTTCCTTCTAATATAGCAGAGGGGTGGGGTCGAAACTCAACACAAAGCTATATTCAATTTTTAAGGATTTCAAGAGGTTCGTTATTTGAACTGGAAACGCAAATAATTATCGCAAAAGAATTGAATTTTTTGGATGAAACAAAATTTAATGAGATAATTGAATTAATAACTGAAGAAAGTAAAATGTTAAATGCCTTCATAAAGTCGTTAAGTAAATAATTAAGAGTAATCTCTATTGGCTTCTGGCTTTTGGCTAATAAACTTAAAAAAAATGAATCTTAAATTAAAAATTTGGCGTCAAAAAAACGCAAAAGATAACGGAAAAATGGTTGATTACCAAATCAACGAAGTTTCTCCAGATATGTCTTTTCTTGAAATGCTCGACAAACTCAACAACGAGTTGATTGAGAAAGGGGACGATCCGGTTGCTTTCGACCACGATTGTCGTGAAGGAATCTGCGGAATGTGTTCATTGTTTATCAATGGAGAAGCACACGGCCCAGACAGAGGTGTAACTACTTGTCAGTTGCACATGCGTAAATTCAAAGATGGAGACACAATCTATATCGAACCTTTCCGTGCCAAAGCCTTCCCGGTAATTAAAGATTTGGTGGTGGATAGAACTTCTTTAGACCGAATCCAACATGCAGGTGGATACGTTTCTGTAAACACTTCCGGAAACACACAAGATGCGAATAATATTCCGGTTAACAAGCACGATGCCGACAAAGCTTTTGATGCAGCGACTTGTATCGGGTGTGGAGCTTGCGTGGCATCATGTAAAAACGCTTCTGCGATGTTGTTTGTTTCGGCAAAAGTATCTCAGTTTGCTTTGTTGCCACAAGGGCGCGTTGAAGCCGCAGACCGTGTGCGTAATATGGTCGAAGCTATGGACGCAGAAGGTTTCGGAAACTGTACCAATACCGGAGCATGTGAAGTAGAATGCCCGAAAGGAATTTCTTTGGAAAATATCGCTCGTATGAACAGAGAATATTTGAAAGCGTCTGTGAAATAACAAACGACTTTTCGCATATAAAACAAAACCTCAGTTATTCGACTGAGGTTTTTTGTTTCCGAAA
>DATGOD010000167.1:0-8542 GCA_035306305.1 Flavobacterium sp. | reverse complement strand
GGACGCTATCGCACAAGCAGATCAGCCGGTGATTGTGCTTTTTTACGATAAAGTGGCTCGCTTTGTGCAAAAAAATGTTCACGGAATGGATACCAATCCCATGAATAGTTTGCATTTGAAATATGTGAAAAAAGATTGAAGGTTAAAGTTGAAAAGCTATTAAGAAGACAAGAAACTGGGTACAAGATATTAAGAATCAGGACACTCGCTAATTCGCACATTTGTTAATCGACAAACTTTTGTGCCTCTCAGTGTATTCCTTTGTGTGTCTTTGTGGTAAAAAAACAAGTGCCGCAGGTGCTATATCCGCTAATTCGCACATTTGTTAATCGACAAACCTTTGTGCCTCTCAGTGTATTCCTTTGTGTGTCTTTGTGGTAAAAAAACAATATTTGTATGTATAAGGTGAAATCTTTTGCCTTAAAACATAAAGAACTAAACCTAAAAGGTTAAAAAAGCAGGTTGTTAAACTAACAAAATATAGTTATTTTTGTTGGATATTTACTTATGAATTATGAACGAAAATCAATTAAAAGCCAGAAGCAATAATGCTTGTGAAATCTGTGAAAGTAAAGATAGTTTGAGTGTTTACGCAGTTTCGTCTAAAGGCGGAAATGTAGAAAAAGAAATCTACTGCTGTGAGAAATACATTAATCAAATCGAGAAAAAAGAACAACTAGATGCCAATCATTGGCAGGTACTTTCGGGTAGTATGTGGAGCGAAATTCCGGCGGTGAAAGTGGCGAGTTGGAGAATGCTCAATCGTTTTAAAAACGAGTCTTGGGCTGCCGATTTGTTGGAAATGTTTTACTTGGAAGATGAATATCAAGATTGGGCAAAAGAAACTGGAGATCATTTGGAAGATGCAGATAATCGTTTGCACCAAGATTGTAACGGAAATATTTTGGTTGCTGGCGATACGGTAACTTTGATTAAAGACCTTGATGTAAAAGGCTCTAGCTTGAATGCGAAAATTGGTACTGCAGTCAGAAACATTCGATTGGTGCCTGATAATCCTGAGCAAATTGAAGGAAAAATCGAAGGACAATCTATCGTTATTCTGACTAAATTTGTAAAGAAACAGTAATATGAAAACAATACTCGATAAATTATCCAAACCGATTGATATTTCTATTTCGTTGCGTAGCGACCAAAGCAATCCGATTGCGTGGTATCTTGCTCAACCTCAGATAGAACCTGTTAAAATGGATGGTTTTGTCGGGAGTGTTGTTTCTGGAAAATCTTCCACAAATTTTAATAATATATTTTTTAATCCACATGCCCATGGCACACATACAGAGTGTCTTGGGCATATTACTGCCCAATTTTTTTCGGTTAATCAGTTGTTGGAAAAGTACTTTTTTTCTTGTCTGTTGATTAGTGTAAAACCAAAAAAAATAGGCGAAGACCAAGTAATCACAGCCGATTTAATACAAGAAAAAATTGAGGATAACAGGGCAGAAGCTATTGTTATTCGGACTTTGCCGAATGATAGGCTGAAAACACATAAAAATTATTCTCATACTAATCCGCCTTATTTGACCGAAGAAGCAGCCCATTTGTTGAGAAACTTGGGGTTTGATCATTTGCTTATTGATTTACCAAGTGTAGATAAAGAAAAAGATGAAGGCAAATTGGTGGCTCACAAAGCTTTTTGGAATGTGAAAGATGTACATCACGTGAATGACGATGCCCGATTTCATTCAACCATTACAGAATTTGTTTATGTACCGGATGAAGCGGAGGATGGCGAATATCTTTTGAATTTGCAAATTGCTTCTTTTGAAAATGACGCCTCGCCAAGTAAACCGGTTTTATATAAATTGATATGAAAAAAATCATCAAAACAGAAGAATTAGCTTTACTTTTATTGGGCATTTTCTTGGTTGACTTGGGAAATCATTCATGGAAATGGTTTGCTATTTGCTTTTTTCTGCCAGATATTTCCATGTTGGGATATGTTGCAGGAAGTCGAGTGGGAGCGGTGTTATATAATATTTTTCATTATCGGTTTTTGGCAGTAATATTGTATTTGATAGGAATTGCTGTAGAAAATAATTGGTTGAGTTTCGCTGGATTAATCGTGTTTTGCCATATTGCTTTTGACCGAATCCTAGGTTATGGTTTGAAATACAAAACAGATTTTAAAGATACTCATTTAGGAAAAATAGGGAAGACATGACTATCGCTGATTTATATACCATTTGTTCTGCTTATCAAGGAGCCACAGAGAGTTTTCCGTTTGATGAGGATACCTTGGTTTTTAAGGTGGGCGGAAAAATATTTTTGTTGACAGGGCTTTCTGGTTGGGAAAATGGAAATCCTTCTATCAATTTAAAGTGTGATCCTGAACGTGCATTAGATTTGCGTGAGCGATATGCGGCGGTTGAACCAGGTTTTCACATGAATAAAAAACATTGGAATACGGTTTTTGTTCATCAAGATTTGCCTTTACGTGAACTTAAAAAACTGATTGACCATTCTTATGAATTGGTTTTTAGTCAACTGAGCAAAAAAATGCAAGAAGAAATCAATAATAGTGAGTTGAACTAACTGTTTAAAGAACTGATTTCTTCTTGTTATAATAATTACAAAAATTCTAAAGCTCGTTCCAATTGCATTCCTCTTGAACCTTTGATCAAAATAGTTTGGTTGGTGATTTTGTGATTTCGTAAATGATTTTTTAACGCATCAAAATCATCGAAAAATTTTATTTTTTCATTATTATTGTCTGATTGATAAAATTCTTTACCAACAAAATAAGCCGGAATATTACTATTTGAGACCAAATCGACAATCAATTGATGTTCATTTCTACTTTCTTGCCCGAGTTCAAACATATCTCCCAAAATCAATAATTTGTTGTCATACTGCAGTTGGAAAAAATTGGTCAAAGCTGCTTTCATACTACTTGGATTGGCATTGTAAGCATCCAGTAGAATTTTGTTTGAACCGTTTTCAACCCATTGAGAGCGATTGTTGTTTGGGGTGTAATTTTCTATGGCTTTTTTAATCTCTTGTAAATTAACACCAAAAAACTTTCCGATAGTGGTTGCAGCACATATGTTTACTGCGTTGTAAATTCCAGTAAGTTGAGAACCAATTTGGGTGTTTTCAGTTGAAACCGTTGCCATGGGCTGAGCTTCGATATGGTCAAAATATACGTTGTTACCGTTTTTTTGTTTTGAGGAAAAACCAAATTGCCTGATTCCTACAGATTTCTCGACTTGCAATTCATCGTCAAGATTGATAAAAGCCATTTTTTGATGGTCTAAAAGATAATCGTAAAGTTCGCTTTTTCCTTTGACAACACCTTCAAATCCGCCAAAACCTTCGAGATGAGCACGTCCAAAATTGGTGATGTAACCAAAATCGGGTTGAGCGATAGAGCAAAGTAACCCTATTTCGTGTTGGTGATTAGCACCCATTTCAACGATACCAATGTCTGTGTCTTCTTGCAAAGCAAGTAAAGTTAATGGTACGCCAATGTGGTTGTTTAGATTTCCAATGGTCGCTTGTGTGTTATATTTTTGTTGTAAAACATTTTGAATCAATTCTTTGGTTGTGGTTTTTCCGTTGCTGCCTGTAAGGGCAATAATCGGCAATCCGATATATTCTCGATGTAGTTTGGCTAAATCTTGCAAGGTTTGTAATGCATCTTCTACCAACACCATTTTGTCTTTATTTGTGAAAAATTTATTATTGTCAATAACAACAAGTTTGGCACCTTTGGTGATGGCTTCTTCTGCATATTTATTTCCGTCAAAATTTTCTCCTTTTAACGCAAAGAATATGTTGTTTTCGTTGATGTTACGGCTATCAGTGGTTACGCCGGTTGATTCTCTAAATATTTTGTGTAGTTCGGTTAATTTCATGCGATAAAAATAAGAAAAAGCCCTAAGAAATTAGGGCTTTGTTCAATTAATTTTTAGAAGTGTTTATCCTCTAGGTTTTTTCTTTTTGTCGTCAGAAGAGCCTAATTTGCTCATTGCGTTTCTAAACCCGACAAAGTCACTAGATTGGTATTCTTCCATAAATCTTCTTGTTGCAGGATCTAACCAATAGGCTCTATCTTTCCAAGAACCACCTTTGATTACTCTTGAGTGATTAGTGATTAATGAAGTTTTTCCTCTTGAGTTGTCATAATTAGGAACAAAGTTTCCATTTTCATCATACGAAAACTCGTCTGTTGGTGCGTTGTACAAAGTACGTTCAGAATCGCCATCTCTGTAATCAGCATTATTAGCTTCGTTGAAATTTCTTCTCAAGAAAAAGTCTTCTTCAGAGATGTTTGTTGTTACTACTTCCCCTGGCAATGCTTTAGGGTGAAGTCTTCCGTTTGGTAATGTGTCGTATTCGATAGTTGTATCTACAACTTGTACGGCACCTTCATCGTCCAAAACTCTTTTTGTGTAAACATTTCCTCTGAAATAGCTGATATCGTTAACGTCTGTATCGATTGTTGGTCTGTACACGTCGGCCACCCATTCGGCTACGTTACCTGCCATGTCATACAATCCCCAGTCGTTTGCAGGGAACGATTTAACCGCGGTGGTTACCGCTCCGTCATCGGTTCTCCATCCGGCAATACCACCGTAATCTCCACGGTTCTGTTTGTAATTAGCCAAATAATCACCTTTTGTTCTTCTTGAAGAATATCTGGTGTTATCAGAACCCCAAGGATATTTTTTACGCCCTTTTACGTTGTTGTATTCTCTATTTTCTTTAATAGGATTAGCAGCATACTCCCATTCTGCCTCTGTCGGTAAACGGTATTCAGCTGTAAACAATCCAAAATTTTGTGTTGCGTAAACGTTTCTGTCTCCATCATCGGCTTTGTTTTTACGTCCTCTAAAAACGATAGAATCATTTCCGCCATATACTTTACTAGGTGCATTGATGTACGCATCGGTAGAGAAACTATCAGAACCGTATGCGTCGTTTATTTTCGCACCTTTTTTCAGATAACCAGCTCTTTCGAGGTTCAATTCATTTACACGGTCAGTTCTCCATTTTGAGAAATCGTTGGCTTGAACCCAAGAAACGCCTACCACTGGATAGTTTGAATATGCTGGGTGTCTCAAATAGTTGTTTTTCATAGTTTCGCCATACCCTAATCGGTTCATCCAAACTAATGTGTCGGGAAGAGCGGCGGTGTAAATGTTTTTGAATTGAGGCTCGGAAGGAGGGTAAACAGTTTTTAACCAATAAAGGTATTCATTGTACATTAGGTTAGTAACTTCTGTTTCATCCATATAGAAGGATTGAACGAATTGTTGCGTAGGCATATTGTTCCATTCTCCCATTACGTCGTCTTGAACGCGACCCATAGTGAATGTTCCGCCTTCGATTTCGACCATCCCAATAGGAGTTTGAGAAGCGTCATAAGCCGTGTTGTACTGAAAACCATTTTCACTTCCGTTAATCTGCCAACCTGTAGCAGTAGATACTGCCGACGGTCCGGAATTGTTACTGCAGCTGGTTAAGCCTATCGATGCAGCTATAACTGCCATCAAACGAATAGTTGTCATTCTATTTATTTTCATCATCTATGTAGGTAATAAATTTCGTTGCAATATAATAATTAAGCTTTGATTAACAATAGCTGTGTTCAAAAATATTAAAAAAAAACTTAAAAACAACAATTAAGATAAAATAAATTCCGTTGTCCTACATATTATTTTTAATGTATTTTTGTTCAATAATAATTAAGAGCTACTTTATGTATAAGAAATATCTTTTAGGTCTATTGGTCTTGTTCGCTGTAAATATGCACGCTCAGCAGAAGCATGTAGGTCTGAAATGGGAAGATAAAAACTATCAAACCGGAGAAAGTAAATCTGGATTGTTGCCCACATTTCAGCCTGAAAATTTTCAATATTTATATGATGAACAAATTATTGAATACGCAGATATTTTTCCGGACAATCAATTTGCCGATGAAAATTCTGTGCAAATTACCAATGTTCGTTACGAAAATATAGACATTAGTAAATACCCGAACATCAATCCAACTCATATTCCAGCTTCCTTATATATTAAGGTGAAAAGTGCTTCGGCAAGAGGAGATATAAAAACCAGCGTTCGTTTTTCTCCAATTGTGAAGCAAGGAAATGGTTATCAAAAAGTAGTTTCGTTAGATTTTACCTACTCGTACCGACGCAATTTGAGCATTAATAGTTTATCAACAGCATCGCTTAATCAAACCCAATCTGTATTGGCACAAGGCGAATGGTTTAAGTTTAAAATTGGAGAAACCGGGATTTATCGTTTAGATAAAGCTTTTTTGACTTCGTTAGGCATTCCTGCTAATGCAGATCCGAGAACCATAAAAATCTACGGACATGGCGGACAGATGATGCCTTTGGCGAATGCAGATAACCAATATTTTGATTTACCCGAAGTAGCTGTAAGAAGTTTTGGCGAAGAAGATGGTGTATTAAATGATGAAGATTATTTCTTGTTTTATGCTGTTGGCAACAAAGGTTGGAGCGAAGAAAACGGAAGCCATCTGAATTTGTATGCAACCGAAACATACTATTATATAACGTATGGAGGAAATGCAGGAAAACGAATGCAACCTCTCACAGAACCGACTGCTGCAGCAACCGTAACCTACAATTCTTTTGACGAACGTGCTTTTCATGAACAAGATTTGACCAATGTAGCTAAATTGAGTCGAAGATGGGTGGGAGAATATTTTGCAGGAAATGGCTCGCAAGATTTTGTGCTAAATACCCAACAAGCAGATACTTCAGAGCCGGCAACGATAATTTCAAAAGTGGTTGCGTCTGCAGCCGTAGAGACATCGTTTCGGTTTTCATTGAACGGAAGCCAAATCGGAACGCAATCTATCGGTCCAAAAAGTACCAATTATTCTGCCCGAGAAACTACTTTCACAGCACCGGTTAATCTTTCTGGAAACGAAACATCGGTTACTTTGCAATATCAAAATGGAGGTGTACCCACTTCGGTGGGTTACTTAGATTATATCGCTATCGATTATAAAAAGAAACTTCAAGGATATGGCAAACAATTTGGTTTTGCAGTCAAAGACGCTGCAACGCAAATCGGTGTGGCTCAATATCAATTAACAAATGCACAAGACATTTCGGAAGTTTGGGATGTAACCGATATGTACAATCCAAGATATATCACGAATAATCAATCGAGTTTTTCGTTTAAATCTACGTTGGGAGAAATCAAAAAATTTCAAGCTTTGTCGGCAGGAGATATTTATCAGCCTGTGATATTGCCAAACAGTAGAGTAGCCAATCAAAATCTGAAAGGAACGATTTTTAATGATGGCGATGTAGATTACCTTATTATTACTAACCAAACTTTGATGGGTGAGGCGAACAGATTAGCACAATTTCATCGCACATACAATAATTATAATGTAAAAGTAGTACCAATACATTTGATATATGAAGAATTTTCGTCAGGCAAACAAGATATTGTAGCTATCCGAAATTTTATCAGATATGTATATCAAAATGCGTCAAATCCTGCAAGTCGATTGCGATTTGTGAACCTTTTCGGTGACGCTTCTTATGATTATCTCGACCGCGTAGAAAACAATACGAATATTGTGCCTGTTTTTCAATCAGTGCAAAACACCAATGCCAATGTCTTTAATTACAACGACTGGAGTTGTTTCATGACCGATGATTTTTATGCGTTAATGGATGAAGATGAAGGATATATTACCGGACAAAATTATACCGGAATAGACATTGCCGTTGGGCGAATACCAGTGAGCAACACTGTCGATGCCGCTGCAGTAGTCAATAAGATTATCCAATACCATTCGGCAGAAAATACTGGACGATGGAAAAATCAGTATATTGCTTTGGCTGATGATGTGGATGCGACTTCGGATATTTCACTGCAAGAGTCTTTGGAAGTGATGGCAAACGATTTAGAACAAGCACAACCTTATATTAATTTCAATAAAATATACACAGATGCTTACCAACAAGAAGTAGCATCGGGCGGACCGAGATATC
Source organism: Flavobacterium sp. (assembly GCA_035306305.1). GTDB lineage: Bacteria > Bacteroidota > Bacteroidia > Flavobacteriales > Flavobacteriaceae > Flavobacterium. The sequence goes on along the minus strand of DATGOD010000167.1, from coordinate 533 downwards.
CGCAAGCGAAAAAAGAATTTCTCGAAGCTTTCGATGCCGGGGCATTAATGGTCAATTATCTCGGGCACGGAAATGAGTTAGGATTAGCTAGCGAACGCTTGTTAGAACCAAGTGATATTAGCAAAATGAACAATCAAAACAAATACCCGTTGTTCGCGATATTGACTTGCGAATTTACCCGATTTGATGTTCCCGATAATGTTTCGGGAGGAGAATTACTCTTATTAAAGAGAAATGCAGGAGTGATGGGATTGTTGGTTACAACCAGAAAAATCGGAATCAGTAATGCGAATACTTTTACTATCCAATTATCCAAATATTTGTTTAATATTGACGGGGTTTCTGCAAATGATATTACCATTGCCGAAGCATTGCGACAAACCAAAAACTCGTTTTCTCAAAACGAAAAATCTATTGTGTTTTTCTTGGGCGACCCGGCGGTGAAATTGGCAATTCCAAAACCCAAAGTCGAGCTTACGCACATCAATGAAACACCAATACAGGATTTTGACGGAAGCTTGAGAGCATTAGAC
>DATGOD010000166.1:0-2129 GCA_035306305.1 Flavobacterium sp. | reverse complement strand
TTTTACACAGTAAATTAGAATACATCTACCAACAAAATGATATAGACTATTTTAAAGAAGTACTTACGCTGCTTACCCGAAATTATGGATTTAATTTATCGTATGCTTCGGGCAACGAATCGTATTATAACGACATCATAAGTGGACGTTTAGCTACCTGGTTTAAAGAAATGTATATTAAAAATCACAGCGAATGGTTAAGTGAAAATTTAGACAAACAAATTGATATTTACAGATTAAATACCTTGCACGAAAAAGACCAATTGGTTAATGGTATTTCCGCAGCTTTTCACAGATCAACATTATTTACCAATGAGCAAAGGGAAATTATAGAAAAAATTTTAGATGATTATTCATTTGATAACGCAAGAGTAATTCTTGATATTTCTGCTGAAACAGGATTTTTACCTACAGGCAATTCTTTTTCTTTGATACAAAAAGATTATAATTATGTTGAACTCCATAACTTACAAAGAGCAAATAATTTTGAAAAACTTTGGAAGTCATTTTATCCCTTCTATAAAACTTCTTACCTTAATAACGATATTTCATCTATCAAATTTAGAACAGTAGATTTCACAAAATACAGACACGATGGTACACAAATTTTTGATTTTTTAAAGATTGAAAATGTTCACGAAAGTTGGCGAAACAATCCAGATGATACGGAAATTCCGTTGGCAGATCCGGAACTAACTAAAAAACTGAGAACAGAATTAGGTTGGGAGTAAAAGATAAAACATTATGAAGAAGACATTTTTAGCGTTATCCTTGTTGATATTTTTGAACAGTTGCGGGCAAACTGTAACCAACGATTTGCGTTTAACGGTTTCAAAAGCTGTAAACCAACAAGACGAACAAATAAATCAGGTTGTTTCGACCGTGCGTGCTTTTTTAGAAACAAAAAACGAATCCTACAACTCCAACGAATATTGGTTGCCATCGGATTTTGACAAACACAAACAGCCATTTATCGACCTTTATGGAATGGAACACGGAAGAGAAGGAAAGAATATTTACCAACCAACTTTAATGGAAGTGATTCCTACCGACAAACCAAATCAATGGATTGTAAAATTGGCTTTTATCGGTCACAATAGCGATACAAAGGAAAATCAGTTACGAGGTATTTACAATATCCTCGCAACAAAAACAGCCGATAAAATCGTTCTGAGCCGTTATCAGGATTTTGTATTAGAGTCGTGGCAGCAAATCCAAAAAGGCAGTATCTCTTATTATATCTCTCCTTTAAAGAAAATAAATAACACGGAAATAGCCCAACAACAAAAAGACATTGAAAAACTGTGTGATTTTTTCAATACCAAACCTATTCCGCTTACATACATCTCGTGCATCAATCCAAAAGAACTTTTTGAAGTGAAAGGTTTTGACTACAACCCTATGATGTATGTAAGCAAAGTGGGCGGATTGGCAGAAAACGGTAATATTATTTTATCGGGCAACAATTCTGAAATTTATACGCACGAAATCATCCATATTTATACAATGAATTTATTTCCAGATAAAAATTATTTCTTTGATGAAGGTTTGGCTACTTTTTTATCGGGCAGCGGTACGTTTGATTATACCTGGCACAAAGAAAAGTTTAAAAGATTCATACAGCAGAATCCATCGTTTCAAATCGAAAATCATATGGACGATTTGTACGAACGATTGTATTTTGAAGAAGAAACATCAATTCCTTATTTAATTGCCGCTGTGGTTTGCGAAAGAACCATTCGTTTGTATGGGAAAGAAACGTATTTTGAGATTTTAAATTCAAAAGAAGATTTGTGGATTTCTTTGGAAAAAGTGGGGTTAACCAAAGAAAACATTAATCAGGAAATCAGAAAGGAATTAAAAGATGACAACAAGCATAGAATTTGACAAACGTCAAGTTTTAATTATTTTTGCTAACAGACAGTGATTTTTCATAACCCACAGTTTCTCAATCCTTACAGTTAAAACCACCGAATTGTCCTAATGGTTTTTTAAAAATTTTTATCCAAAAACTTGCTATATTCTTTTTTTGTGCTACATTTGCACTCGCAATAACAAACCAAATTATATGGTCGCATAATTGCAGGTTTTATTGGTCTATGGTGTAATGGTAACACAGCTGATTTTGG
>DATGOD010000165.1:0-2763 GCA_035306305.1 Flavobacterium sp. | reverse complement strand
CCTTTGTGAAAACGTCCGATTTCGTGCGAATAAGAACGTGTTCCTTCGGGGAAAACCATAATCGAAAAATCAGTTCCGATGCGTTTTTTCAGATGTTCGGTACTTCCTTCCGCTCCTTCTTTTACAGGATAAAAACCTGCTGTTCTCACAAATCTTCCGAACACTGGTGACTTCACAACCCATTCATTGACTAAATAAACCACATACGGATTATATTTCCCCACTGCCAGACTGTCCAGAAATGAAGTATGATTGGAAATAATCACGGTCTGGCGTTTTTTGTCAAAATGTTCTTTCTGAAGCATTTTCTTTTTTACAAGCGGACTCAAACCAAGGATAAAGCTCTGAAAACACGACATTGTTCTGCCCATTATTTTCAATTTCCGTGTTTTGGAAACAGGTGCGATGAGATAGAATGCCCACATTATTTCCGAAATTAAAACGCCAAGTAATCCATAAATAGCAAAAGAAACCAAGGTTCCTGAAACAATACGCAATGAAACCGGCGACAGTCCTTTTTTGGGTCGGTTTTCGATAAAGAAACGAAACAACAAAGGATATAAAACAAACGTGATTAAAACGGCAGTACAGACTCCAATCAGTGCGATGGAAGAAATGGAACGCAACGCAGGGTGTTTCGCAAAAATCAACGCCCCGATGGCTAAGATAGTCGTGAGAACTGCCAGAATAATAGATGTTCTGTAAACAGGCATTTCATTTTTTCCGTAGGTATATTGTTTTTGCAATGCACTGGTCATAAAAATGGTAAAATCCACTCCGTGACCAAAAATCAGTGTGCAGACAATGCTGCTGAAAATATTGAACGGAATATTTAATGCCCCCATGATTCCGGCTGTAATGAATCCGGTCAGAGCAATCGGAACCATTGCGAGCAAAACTAATTCAAAACGTCGGAAAAAATACCACAAAATCAATAAAACGGCGATAAACGAAATATTGACCAAATCGTTGAAATCATCAACTAAATGTCCCAGTAATTCTTCGTTCAACGCTTGTCGGTCGATGACTACTGTTTGCGGAAAAGTTTCCATCGAACGGATAAATTCATCGCGGTAACTTTCGGGAATTTTGACCAGATTGGCTACCTGAATCTTTCCGTTATTTTCAGAAATAAATTCATCAATCAATTGCGGATTGACTTGCCGGTAATCGTCTAAATCAAGTGGTTTGTGAGTTTGTAAAATACGCTCGGAAAAACCTTTGTAGGTATCTTCTACAAATCCCATTTCGGACGAAACGGCAACCAGACGGTTTTCGATTTCGGCAAGATTCTGATTCTTCCAGAAAGCATTCCAGCGGTTGGTTCGTTCTTGCTGTGTATCCCGATCCAAAACCACCGATGAAACAGAATTGATTCCCAAAACCTTATTATATTTCAACACTTGTTGCTGTACTTCCCTGCTCTTTTTCAAAACTGCATCTGTATCAGTCCCGTAGCTTATCACATAAAGCGATTTGGTTTCGTTTTCCGATGGTTCAATTAGTTTTTGGGCAGCTGCTTGTTCTTTGGGAAAATAATTGATTTTTGTTAAATCTTTATCAAACGTTACCTTGTGATAGGTAAAAATGCTTCCGATAACAAGAACCAGCGAAAAAGCAATCAAAAACTTATTTTTTTCAAAAGGATATTGTGCCAGCTTGTCAATAAAGCCGGAAGTGGTCAAAATTTGTTTCGGACGATAAATATGCGGAAGAAGTAACAGCGTAAAAAAGCCCGAAGCCATCACGGCAATAAACGCAAACCAACCTAAATCATTCAGTGCTTTGGCATCGACAAAAATAAGACACAAAAACGCGATTGCCGTAGTGGAACTACTCATAAACAACGGACGTGTGATTTCTTTAAAAAGTGTTTTCGGGTCGCCAATCGATTTACTGTGCGTGAGAAAATGAAGTGCATAATCAATCGTAATTCCCAATAAAATTGCTGAAACAGAAATGGAAATTGCCGACAGTTGGTCGGTAATGAAATACATAGTTGCCAATGCTGTCAATCCACCAAAAACCGACGGCAGGAAAATCAAAAGCGGCACTACTATTTTTCGGTAATAGAGCATCATAATAAGCATCAATGCCGACATTGATAAGGAAATCGTTGTGAGAATATCGGTACGGATTTGCTGTGCATTTGCTACTGCAACAAACGACGAACCAAAATAACTTATTTCCACCGAATGATGCTGCTTATGCAAACCCTCTTTGATTTCGTTTAAAATTCCTGTAAAACGTTCATTTTCTTTGGTTTCACTTCCCGATAATTTGGGCTGAATAAACAACACTAAATGCTGTTCGTCTTTGGTAAACAAATAACCATCGCGAAACACCAAATGTTCATCGACAGAAAGTTGTTGCAAATGAGGCAATGCCAAATAAGTCAAGCCCAACGGGTCTTCAACTGCCCATTCTTTAAAAAACGAAGGAGCATTTCCCGTGAGAGTTTCTAAATTTTTTTCGATACTTTTTCGAATGCCTTGTTCCGTAATTCGTTTAGCAATCGTATCGTAATCAGAAGGTTCGAGATACAAAGGTAAGTTTTGATGAACAAACGCCATCGAGGTTTCCATAACCTCATCGGAAGTTTGTCCCTGAATGGATTCAATATAAGCATCGGCAACAAAAACTGTGTCTAAAAACGATTGTGCCGCAGCCATCAAATCTTCATCAGATGCTGCATTTTTCTTACTGAAAATAACCGCAATTTTATCCTGAAAACGTACATTTTGCCATATCTGTGCTTTTTCG
>DATGOD010000164.1:0-11137 GCA_035306305.1 Flavobacterium sp. | reverse complement strand
AAAAATTTTTACTTAATCTAAATAAGAATGGACTCCAAATTATACTCTTCTACACCTTTTGGTATAAGGAAATTAATTATTACGATCAACTTTTTTACTTTCTTTAGTTTGCTTTCATTTAATGCTTTTGCACAAAACATTACATTGCAAATCAACAATGCATCAAATCATCAACCAATTACCAATGTTAGAATTATTACAAATGATAGTATTTTAGCTAATACAAATGAAGAAGGCAAGGTTGTTTTAAGCAAAACTGTTTTACAAAATCACTTGGTTATTTTCTCGGCATTGGGGTATGAAGATGCACAAAACAATTTCCTGATACGATTACAGAGGGTTATTTGACCTTTTCTTTACAAGATCTAAGTGAATTAGAGGAAATCATCATCACAGTGGGGAGAAAAGCCGAAAATATAAATACTGTCCCCTCTTCGGTAACTATTGTAAAATCTGAAGACATTCAAGCACAAGGTAATATCACTTCTAATCTTTCTGCTATTTTAGGGAATGTTGTGCCAGGGTTAGGTACTTCCACTAACAAAGTAACGAATGCCGGACAAACCTTACGTGGTCGTCAGGTTTTGGTTTTGGTTGATGGAATTCCGCAATCTACACTATTAATGAATAGCTCCAGAGATTTGCGCTCGATTGATCCGAATGTTATTGAACGCATCGAAGTAATTAAAGGTGCTACGTCGATCTATGGAAACGGTTCTGCCGGCGGTATCATCAATTATATTACCAAGAAAAATACGGGCGATAAACCTTTATCAGGTTCTACTGTTTTGGGTACATCTGTGAATCCGTTCAACGGCAAAGGAACGGTGGGCTACCGTGCTTCGCAATATTTTTCGGGTAGCAAAAACAAATGGAATTACACTTTTGGTGGAACGGTTGATTATACTGCATTGCAGAGAGATGGTGAAGGTTTGCCTTTGGGACAAGTCGATGGGCTTTCAAACACCTATCAATACAACGGTTTTGCAAAAGTTTCTTACGATATCAACGATAATTCTTCCATAACTGGTTTGTACAATTATTATGGAAGTTTGCAACACGCCAAATACATCAGTCAGACGGGAGTTTACAGAGAAACGCCAACCATTGGTGTACCGGGATCTGATCCGGGAAAACCTGCCGGAACGCCCTATAATCACAACGCAATGTTGACGTATTCCAAAAACAATTTGTTTAACTATACGCACTTGGATGTTACGGCGTATTTGAATTCGTTTGCGTCGATGAACCGTTATGTAGCTTCGGCTACGGCGTGGTACGGACCAGGGCAAACCATTATTCATTCCAACAAAAAAGGTTTGCGTGTGAACTTGAACACACCTTTTAATATTGGAAATATTCCGGCGGAAGTTACTTATGGATTAGACCTTTTGAACGACGTTACGTACCAAGATTTGGTCGATGGTCGCGTGTATATCCCCAAAATGAATATGGTAAACATGCACCGTATGCACAACTTAAAATGGATGTTTTGCTAAATTTAATTTTTAAGGGAGACGTGCGTTATGAAAATGCCGATGTGAAAGTGAAAGATTTTACAACCATTGCGAAAGGTCCAGGCAACGAAGGAAGTATTTTTGTGAAAGGCGGAACTATTCCGTATAACGCCACGATGTTCAACGCGGGCTTGCGCTATAACAAATACGATTTGTTTAATCCGTTCATTAGTTTTTCACAAGGATTTTCAATCAACGAATTAGGACGTATTATTCGCCGTGCCGATGAAAATACGTTGAGCAAATTGGAAACCGATCCAAGTATTACGAATAACTACGAAATTGGTTTTTCAAGCCGATACAAAATGGTGAACTTTTCGGCGGCTTATTACATCAGCACTTCCAAATTGGGTGTGAATTTAGTCGATGTAGGTAATTTCCAAATTATGCCGGAACGCGCGCCGGAACGTGTTTCGGGTTACGAATTGACATTGGACGTGAAATTATCTGATAAATTAACCATCGGAGGAAATTATGCTTACGTTGAAGGAAAAGCAGAGGAAGAAGACGGCAGCAAAAGATACTTGAACGGTTCGCGTATTGCACCGCCAAAAGCCACGGCGTTTGTTTACTATCGACCAACTGATAAATGGAATTTGCAATTGTTTTGGGTACACACCGGAAGCCACAACCGTTTCGATGTGAACGAAGAAGGCAAATACGGAAACAGCGAAGGTCCTATCAAAGAGGTTGATTTGTTCAATTTTTCTGGAAGTTACGCCATCAACAAGCAATGGAGCGTGAGTTTGGGGATCGAAAACTTGTTCAACAAAACTTATTACACCACATTTAGTCAATATTTTGCTTCCGACCAAGATTATGTACGCGGAAACGGAACAACAGCCAATTTGAATGTGCACTATAAATTCTAAGAATGCTAAAAAAACAAAAATTACGATTTACACGTGGGAACCTTCGGCGGATTGTTTACAAAAATTTTGGCTTTCATCGCATCGCTCATTTGTGCATCGTTGCCTGTAACCGGTTTTATTATCTGGCTGAATAAATCTAAAAAGAAAAGAAAAACAGCATAAAACAACCTTTATTCATTAACAATTCATTCTGTAAAAGCCTTTTTTTTACAGGGTGAAAGATTCAACCGAAATCAATTACAATTATTTGCTTTATAATATCATTAATTTCTACTAAATTTATCGACCTTAATAGATGTTTTGAAAATAGTACTGAAAAATATTTTCGATTTTTATCTCGACGCCAGCATACATGTTTCTGTGGCTACTTCGTCGTTGGTATTATTAACTTATTATTTCGCAGGAATTGCTGTTGATTGGAATGTTTTTTCAATGGTTTTTTTCGGTACGGTTTTTAGCTATAATTTTATTAAATATTTTTCGGTATATCTAAATAAACCAAAGTATTCGTGTAAGGAAAAAATGGTTTTATGGCTCACAGTTATTTCCGGAATTATCGGAGCAATTAATTTTTTATTGTTAGATTGGGAAACACAATGTATCGCAATTCTTTTTGGGGTATTAAGTGTTTTTTATGCAGTGCCTATTAGTAAAAAAATAAAGAATCTTAGAAATATATCCGGAATCAAGATTTATATTGTTGCATTGTGTTGGGCAGGTGTCACGTTATTATTACCACTACAAGAAGCCGGAATAGACATGGAAATTGATGTGTTTCTTAAATTTTTTCAGCGTTTTATCCTCACTTTGGTGTTGATTTTAATTTTTGAAATCAACGACTTGAAATACGATGATATCCGATTAAAAACCGTTCCGCAAACAATCGGTGTAGATAAAACAAAATACCTTATATATTTCCTGCTTATACCTTTTTTTTGTCTTGAATTGCTCAAAGTAAACCATTATCCGAATCAATGGATAATTGATTTAATTTTAATCTTTGTTATTATCATATTGACACATTTTGCCAACGCAAAGTGCTCGAAATATTACACTTTGTTTTGGACAGAAAGTATTCCTGTTTTGTGGTATATATTAATCTTATTGTTCAGATAAAAGGCTAAAAAAAACATAAATAGTTTTATTCGTTCTCTAACGAAAATGATAAGTTTTACCTTTGCATTAAAATAAAATACAGTCAAAAATGTCAAACTTTAAATTAAATAACGGATTAACGATTCCGAACATTGGTTTTGGAACTTGGAAACTTCGCGAAAACATCGAACAAGTTATTCACTGGGCACTCGAAGTGGGATATACGCATATCGATACCGCAGCGATTTATGGAAATGAAAAAGAAATTGGAGATGCTATTAAATCGTTTGGAGTACAAAGAGAAAAGTTGTTTTTAACAACCAAAATTTGGGCGAGCGAACGCGGTTATGAAAAAACCAAACAAGCCATTGAAACCAGTTTGCAAAACCTTGGAACAGATTATATCGATTTGATGCTTATTCACTGGCCAGCAAAAACAAGTCAAGAAAATTGGCAACAAGAAAATACCGAAACATGGAGAGCGATGGAAGAATATTATACGGCAGGAAAAATCAAAGCTATTGGTTTGAGTAATTTTATGACGCACCATTTGGAAGCCTTATTAGAAACAGCCAAAGTAAAACCAATGGTCAATCAAATAGAATATCATCCGGGTTATTTGCAAGAAAAAGTAGTTGATTTATGCAAATCAAACGATATTTTGGTAGAAGCTTGGAGCCCGATTGGTTCAGGACGAATGTTAGACAACGAATTATTGATTAGTATTGCTAATGCACATCAAACGAACGTAGGGGCTGTGTGTATTCAGTTTTGCTTGCAAACAGGTGTGTTACCTTTGCCGAAATCGACTTCAGAAAAAAATATTAAAAATAATTTAATCCAAGAACTTCAATTAACAGATGAAGAAATCGCTTCGATAAAAAATATGCCGAAAACTGGTTGGTCAGGATTAAATCCAGATGAAGTTGAGTTTTAAATCCAAGATTTTTTAATTTGTTTATTCAGATAAAAAATAAATGTATTTAGAATTAGTACTTCTTTTCGGTTGATAAGAGGTGTTTTTTGTAGATAGAACCATTTAAACTATGACCTCAAAAAGTTTAAATTTCGGATATTTTAATTAATCAAACTTTACCAAACAAAAAATAGCGAGACTTTTGCCTCGCTATTCAAACTGATGTCAATCAATTAATTGTTGTAAGCTTGTAAAGCTGCTTTGAGTATTTCGGCTGATTTTAGTAAATCTTCTTGTTCGAGTACATAAGCCAAGCGAACTTCGTTTTTGCCCATTCCCGGTGTAGAATAAAAACCGGCGGCAGGAGCAAGCATAACGGTTTCGCCGTTGTGTTGGAATGATTCTAATAGCCATTTAGCAAAATCTTCGGCGTCATCAACCGGAAGTTGAACAATACAATAAAAAGCACCTTTTGGATGGGCAACTTTCACACCGTCGATTTGTTGTAAAGCGTTTACTAAAGTGTTTCGGCGTTGGAGATATTCTGCTTGTACTTCGTCAAAATAACTTTGTGGTGTGTCTAAAGCCGCTTCCGAAGCGATTTGTGCGTAAGTTGGTGGCGATAAACGAGCTTGGGCAAATTTCATTGCCGTTGCCATGAATGCTTTGTTTTTGGAAACTACGCAACCAATTCGAGCTCCGCACATGCTGTATCTTTTAGAAACCGAATCAATCACGATGGCGTTTTCGGTAATATCGCTTTGGGTTAATATCGAAAAATGGTTGTGTCCGTCGTAGGCAAATTCTCTATATACTTCGTCGGCAATCAAAAACAAATCGTGTTTTTTTACCAATTGGGCCAACTTTTGAATTTCTACTTCGCTATACAAATAGCCTGTTGGATTACCTGGATTACAAATCAAAATGGCTTTGGTTTTTGGTGTAATCAAATCCTCGAAATCTTCGATAGCTGGTAAGGCAAAGTTGTCTTCAAATTTAGAAATAACAGGAACTATTTTGGCACCAGAAGAAGTAGAAAAACCATTGTAATTGGCGTAAAAAGGTTCTGGAATGATAATTTCGTCGCCTTCGTCTAATACGCTACCCATAGCAAATAATAATGCTTCTGAACCGCCAGTGGTAATGATAATGTCATCAGCTTCGACAGGCAAATGATGCGATTGGTAGTATTTAGCGAGTTTATTGCGATAAGATTCAAATCCGGCAGAATGGCTATATTCCAATACTTCAATGTCTGCATTTTTAACTGCATCTAAGGCGACTTTCGGTGTTTTTATGTCGGGCTGACCGATGTTTAAATGATAAACTTTTGTTCCTTTTTTCTTTGCAGCTTCAGCGTATGGAACCAATTTACGAATAGGTGATTCGGGCATATTCAGCCCTTTTTGAGATATTTTTGGCATAACGATAAATTATCTGATTTTTGTATGTGCAAAAATAAACCATATTTTTGATTTTTTGTTTATCTAAAACTCTTTAATTATTCGTTAAAAAATATTTGGCAGTAATTAAAATTACTACTTTTGTTGATTGTATAAGAATACAGAAATATATCATGCAAAAATTACTTTCCTTTTTGTTTTCCACGCGTTTAATGGCGATTTTGTTCATTGTTTTTGCCGCAGCGATGGGAATCGGAACCTTCATCGAAAATGATTACAACACTGACACTGCCCGTATGGTGATTTACAATGCCAAATGGTTTGAAGTAATCATGTGCTTGTTTGTCGTTAATTTTATTGGAAACATTCAACGATACAAATTATATAAAAAAGAAAAATGGGCTACGTTAATTTTGCACTTAGCCTTTATTTTTATCATGGTTGGGGCATTTATTACTCGCTACATCAGTTTTGAAGGAATGATGCAAATTCCGGAAGGCGAAACTTCTGAGCAAATCTTTTCAGACCGAACATATTTGACGGTTATTGTTGATGGAGATTACAATGGAGAACCGATGCAACGTGCTTTTGAAGAACAGCGCTATTTTTCCGCAGCTTTAGACCAAGATAATTTAGTCAGCAAATTTGCGTCTAATGATTTTACATTAAAGAAAGATTTTAACAAAATTCCGTTTGAAGTAGAATACGTCGATTTTATCATGGGAGCAAAAGATTCTATTTATCCGACAGACAACGGAAAACGCTTTTTGAAGTTGGTAGAATCTTCTGATGGGCAACGCCACGAGCATTTTATCGAAGAAGGAACGGCAGCGTTAATCCACAATATGCAATATACGTATAACAAACCGACAGAAGGTGCAATTAATTTTACCACCGACGGCGACACGCATTTTGTAGAATCACCTTTTGGAGGAGAATATACCGTTATGGCGACACAAAAACAAGGAACTGTGCCGGTTAATCAGAAAGATACACTGAATTTCCGTTCGATGTACCATTTAGGACCAGTGCAGTTTGTGATGGATTATCCCATAAAAGGAGAGAAAAAATTAGTGTCAAATAACGACTTCAAAGACGACCAATCTACCGATGCTTTGGTGTTGAAAGTAACTTCGCAAGGAGAAGAAAAAATAGTAACGCTCATGGGTTCGAAAGGGCAAATGGGTATACCAGAAACGCTTAAATTAGGCGAATTAGGTTTTAGATTGGTTTTCGGTTCTAAGGTTTATACCACGCCTTTTAAAGTACAACTCAACGATTTTATTGCAGAGAAATATCCTGGTTCAAATAGCTACAAATCTTTTGAAAGTCAAGTTACAATTATCGACCAAAACGAACAGTTTGACGCACGTATTTATATGAACAATATTTTAGATTATAAAGGATATAGATTTTTCCAAGCGTCATTTTTTCCAGACGAATCAGGAACTGTTTTGTCGGTTAATCACGATTTCTGGGGAACTACGATTACCTACATCGGATACGGATTGCTTTATCTGGCAATGTTAGCTATTTTATTTACCAAAAATTCTCGCTTTGGCGAATTAACCCGAAAATTGAAAAAACTCAAAGCCAAGAAAGCCTCGTTAATGGTATTGTTGTTCACCTTTTTGTCGGTTGGGAGTTTACAAGCACAACATCAACACAACACAATGCCGACAGAGCAACAACTCGATTCGTTGATTCAAACGGTTAAAGTTCCTCAAGAGCAAGCCGATGCTTTCGGAAGATTGGTTATTCAAGATTACGGTGGACGTATGAAACCACTCAACACATTTACTTCTGAAATGTTGAGAAAAGTAGCCAAAGTAGAAAAATTCAAAGGCTTGGATGGCGATCAAGTTTTTATCTCCATGCGACAATATCCGATGCTTTGGCACAATGTTCCGATGATTAATTTGAAAAGAGGTAATGACAGTTTGAGAACAATTCTTGGATTGCCAACCGATGCAAAATATGCGTCGTTCATGGATTTCTTCACAGAAAGAGGCGAATATAAATTGGCAGATGTAATACAAGAGGCGGAGCTGGCTACAGTCAAAAATCAATTTCAAAAAGACTTTTCGGAAGTAGATAAGCGAATTGTATTGATGAGTCAAGCATTGACTGGAACTATTTTGAAAATTTTCCCGATTCCTGATGACGAAAACAATAAATGGATTTCTGATATCGAATTGGAAGGTTCAGGATTGACACCGCAAGATTCGAGTTTTGTGTATATCAAAAACATTTTGCCTTTGTATTATCAATCCTTGTCTGTGGCTATGCAAACGAATGATTACAGCAAAGCCGATGAATTATTAGAATCTATTAATTCATATCAACACAAATTTGGAGCAGAGGTTATGCCAACAGACCAGCACATTCAATCTGAAATTTTGTATAACAAGTACGATGTGTTTAAAAAGCTATATACATATTATATGCTTGTGTCTGTTTTATTGTTTGCAGTTTGTATTTTTCAAATTTTTTACAACAATAAATTCCTGAAAGTACTCAACAAGATATTTACCTCATTGGTTGTGATTTGTTTTGTTTTGCATACGATTGGATTAGGAATGCGATGGTATATTTCGGGGCACGCTCCTTGGTCTGATGCTTATGAATCGGTGATTTATGTAGGTTGGGCAACCATGCTTTTCGGATTGGTTTTTGGACGAAAATCAAGTCTGACGCTCGCATCAACTGCCTTCGTTACATCGATGATTTTGTGGGTAGCACACATGAATTATTTCGATCCGGCTATCGGAAACCTTGAACCAGTGCTAGATTCTTACTGGTTGATGATTCACGTAGCAGTTATTGTTGCCAGTTATGGACCGTTTGCCTTGGGAATGATATTAGGAATTGTAGCCTTGTTCCTGATGATTTTTACTTCCAAATCAAATAAAAAACGAATGGAATTAAATATCCGAGAGCTTACCTATATCAACGAAATGGCACTGACTGTAGGTTTGGTGTTATTGACTATAGGAAACTTCCTTGGCGGACAATGGGCTAACGAAAGCTGGGGACGCTATTGGGGCTGGGATCCAAAAGAAACTTGGGCTCTAATTTCGATTATGGTATATGCTTTCGTGATTCACATGCGATTGGTGCCGTCATTACGCGGAACTTGGATATATAACTTATTTTCCGTTATTGCGTTCTATGCGATTTTGATGACTTATTTTGGTGTGAATTTCTATTTGAGTGGATTACATTCTTATGCGAAAGGAGACCAAATGGTTACACCAGGATTTGTGTATATTTCAGTAGCGAGTGTAGCGGTTTTAGGAATTATATCTTACATTCAATACAAACGATATTACAAAAAATGACAGCAAAGCCCTCCATATTTAGAGGGCTTTTTTGTAACTTTGATACAAAGAAAATAGCAATGGAAACGGCAGAACTTAAAATAAATTTGATTAACAGAATCAAAAATTTGGAAGAACCTCGGATTATTAAAGAGCTTCAGCGACTATTGGATTTTGAGTTAGATAAGGATGTTTTTGAGTTAAATGAAGAACAAAAGAAAAGAATTGTCGAAGCAAAATATGATGAGGGGTTGTCTGAAGAACAGGCAAATCAAGAGATTGAAAAATGGCTAAAAAATAATTTAAAATAAACAACCATGAAATTAACCTTAATTAAAAATATTTTATTGTCAGTCGGTTCGCTTTTTATGTTCGCTTGTTTTGGCGGAAAAAAGATTTATACCGTGGACGAACAAACTAAAACTAACTTGTCAAAAATGGAAAATCATCAAACAATCTACGATTTTAAAGTCAAGGATATTACCGGAAAAGACTTTGATTTATCTTCGCTCAAAGGAAAGAAAGTAATGATTGTAAATACCGCTTCCAAATGCGGGCTAACACCACAATTTGAACAACTCGAAGAATTGTACAAAACCTATAAAAACAAAAATTTTGTGATTATTGGTTTTCCTTCTAACGATTTTATGGGGCAAGACCCAGGAACCAATGCAGAAATTGCTGAATTTTGTCAAGCCAATTACGGCGTAACTTTTCCGATGATGGAAAAAATCGTCGTAAAAGGTGAGGGTAAACATCCGTTATACCAATATTTGACAGAAAAAACGCAAAACGGAATTGACGATTTTGACATCGAATGGAATTTTCAAAAATTCTTAATCAACGAAAACGGAACAATCGACAAAGTAATCAGTCCGAGAGTATTGCCAAATGCACCAGAAGTTATCGATTGGATTAACCAATAATTATGTGAAATAATTTATTAAGTTCCTCTGAGTTGTTCGTATCTTTGAGGAACATTTTTTTTGATATGATTTATCCCGAAATTCCGTTAGCACAAAGTGTTTTACAACTTTTCAAAGCTCAGCAGATTCAGCATATTGTTATTTCGCCCGGTTCGCGAAATGCACCGCTAACCATAGGATTTTCTTCAGACGAATATTTTCAATGTTACAGTATTGCCGACGAGCGTTCGGCTGCGTTTTTTGCGTTAGGAATGGCACGTCAGCTCGGTCAGTCAGTAGCGTTGCTTTGTACTTCGGGCTCGGCAGTGCTCAATTATTATCCGGCAGTTGCAGAAGCTTTTTACAGTCAAATTCCGTTGATTGTTTGCTCGGCAGACCGACCTTTGGTAAAAATTGATATTGGTGACGGACAAACGATTCGCCAGCAAAATGTTTTGGCAAATCATACGATTTTTAATGCTAATCTTACCGAAAATGCTTCTCCAGAAAATGATATTTTGATTCAACAAGCGATTAACGAAGCACAAACAAAAAAAGGTCCGGTTCATATCAATATTCCGTTTGAAGAACCTTTGTACAATACGGTAGAAGAATTAAGTTATATCGCTGATTTGACAGAATTTACACATCCGATAAATGAAAATGTAGATTTAAGTAAATACCAAGAAAAATGGGCAGAAACCAAAAAAATATTGGTTTTGATTGGCTCACAACAACCTCATTTACTCAGCGGAAATACCATCGAAAAATTGGCTCATTCGCCCAATGTTGTTGTGATGACAGAGATTAATTCTAATGTGCGGAATGCTCGTTTTGTCAATCATATCGATACTTTGATTACATCTTTCGAGGAGCAAGAATTTACCGACTTACAACCTGATATTTTGGTAACGATAGGCGGAATGGTTGTATCGAAACGCATCAAAGCTTTTTTAAGAAAATACACCCCGAAAGAACATTGGCATGTAGATTTATTACGTGTTTATGATACTTTTGGCGTGCTTTCAGATGAAATTAAATTGTCGGCAGAAAACTTTTTCAATCAAATGCCGGAAGAGACAACATCGAGTGATTATCAGCAAAATGTG
>DATGOD010000163.1:0-11634 GCA_035306305.1 Flavobacterium sp. | reverse complement strand
CAATCTGAAGCTTACTCAGGATTAGAAACAGGCGTTCGCGACAAAGCTTCGTATGTAATCAAACAAGACAAAATCCGCATTGTATTGTCAACAGCTTTGAACTCACAATCTCCAATTGGCGAGCACGTGAAAAAACACGGCGATGGTGTAAAAGTAGTAGCTTTGTGGGTAGAAGATGCACGTTCGGCTTACGAAGAAACTACAAAACGTGGTGCAAAATCGTTCATGGAACCAACTGTTACTTCTGACGAAAATGGAGAAATCGTTCAAGCAGGTATCTTTGCTTATGGCGAAACGGTGTTTATGTTTACAGAACGCAAAAACTACAACGGTTTGTTCTTGCCAGGATACGTGAAATGGGAAACTGAATACAATCCGGCACCAGTTGGTTTAAAATACATCGACCACATGGTTGGAAACGTAGGTTGGAACCAAATGAACGTTTGGGTAAAATGGTTCGAAGACGTGATGGGGTTCGTAAACTTCTTGTCTTTCGACGACAAGCAAATTACCACAGAATATTCTGCTTTGATGTCTAAAGTAATGGCAAACGGAAACGGACGTATCAAATTTCCGATCAACGAGCCGGCAGAAGGTAAGAAAAAATCACAAATCGAAGAATACTTAGATTTCTATGAAAGTGAAGGTGTGCAACACATTGCCGTGGCTACAGACGACATTTTGAAAACCGTTGCAGATATGAAAGCACGCGGTGTAGAATTCTTGTCAACACCTCCGCAAGCGTATTACGATGCCATTCCAGAGCGTTTGAAAGATCACATGGATAAATTCAAAGAAGACATCAACGAATTACAAAAATTAGGAATCATGATTGATGCCGACGAAGAAGGATACTTGTTGCAAATCTTTACCAAACCGGTAGAAGATCGTCCAACATTGTTCTTTGAAGTAATCCAACGTATGGGTGCACGCGGTTTTGGAGCAGGAAACTTCAAAGCGTTGTTCGAATCAATTGAAAGAGAGCAAGAAAAACGCGGAACGTTGTAATCAACAATGATAAAAATCCACTTAAAACTCAGCTTTATCGGCTGAGTTTTTTTAATTTTATGCTTTGGTATATAATTTGCACAATTACCAACAAAAAAATCGGTTATGAAAAAAATATTTTTTATCTATTTAGTTCTCATTAGTACAATGACTGTTTACGCACAAAATGTGTTTCAATCGGGCGAATATTTCAAATTCAAAATATCTTATGGATTGATAAGTGCCGGAGTGGCTACGCTGGAACTAAGCGAGACAACTTATAATGGTAAAAAAGTTTTCCACGCCAAAGGATTTGGGCAAACTACCGGATTGACTAAAGCATTTTTTAAAGTTCGAGATGACTATCAAAGTTACTTCGACAAAGAAACAGGCCAGCCTTATCGTTCCATTAGAGATATTTATGAAGGAGGTTATACCCGAAATCAAGAAAATCTTTTCAATTATAACAATAATACAGTCAAAGTTATCGATCATAAAAATGATAAGACCAATGTTTATCATGTAGATAACAATATTCAAGATGTGATTTCAGCTTTTTATTTTTTGAGAAATCATCCGAAAATATCAAGTATGAAAAAAGATGAAACCATTCAGATAGACATGTTTTTTGATGACGAAATATATAAATTTAAATTAAAGTTTCTTGGTAAGGAAAAAATATCAACTAAATTTGGGGAGCAAACTGCTTTAAAGTTCAGACCATACGTACAGGCAGGGCGTGTTTTTAAAGAGCAGGAAAGTTTAACAATCTGGGTTTCAGATGATTATTCTAAAGTTCCATTGCGCGTCGAAGCAAGTTTATTAGTAGGTTCGCTAAAAGCAGAATTGGTAGAACACAAAGGATTAAAACAAAAACTCGGAAACTAATGACAGATACAATGCAAAAATATCAAGAACACCTTGAAAAACTCGAAGAAAAATTTAGTGCAATAGACCAAAAAACAGAAACTCATCTGCAAGGGTTGTTATGGCAAAAACCAATAACTTATTGGGATTATATCCAAACAGACGCATTGTTGAACCTCCAAGTGCAAAGGTCGGTTTTTCCCGATGAAATGGTGTTTATTATGTATCATCAAATCAATGAACTGTTATTCAAAATGATACTGTGGGAAATCAAACAAGTGTCTTATGCAGAGAATTTGACTACACAATTTTTCACAGAAAGATTAAACAGAATCAGTCGTTATTTTGATATGCTCACGACTTCCTTCGATATTATGAGAGACGGAATGGAACCCGAACAATACCTGAAATTCCGCCATACATTAACGCCCGCAAGTGGTTTTCAAAGTGCACAATATCGTTTGGTAGAATTTGCATCGACAGATTTAATCAACTTGATTGATGCAAGATACAGAGCCACAATTGACAGAAATACACCTTATGAACACGCATTGGAGCATATGTACTGGCAAGCTGCCGGAAAAGATTACAAAACAGGTAAAAAATCCTATTTAATCAATGAATTTGAACGAAAATATAAGAAAGAATTCCTTGATTTTATGGAAGAGTACAATACCATCAATCTTTGGCAGAAATTCAAACAATTGCCTGAAGAAGACCAAAAAAATCAAAATTTGATTGATGCGATGCGACACTACGATAAAACGGTAAATATTACTTGGGTTATCGGTCATTTCAAAGCAGCAAAAAAATATATCGAAAGTGAATCTGGACCTCAAGAAGCCACCGGAGGAAGTGACTGGAAAAAATATATGCTGCCGGAATATCAAAGGAGGATATTTTTCCCTGAATTGTGGACTGAAGAAGAATTAGCCAACTGGGGAAAAAATGCTTTAAATGAATAATTTTCGCAGTACATATTTATTTTCTTTGGCATTGGCAATTGTAGTATTGCTGAGTTGTTTTGGTTGTGATAATAACAAAAATATGCCAATTGATGACAGCTTTAACGACACCATCGATTCGTTGCAACAAGAAGAAAATATTTTTGGATTTCCGTTAAATGATTACATTATTGAACGAGATACCATCAAACGAGGAGATAATCTTAGCAAAATTTTGGCTCGGCATGATTTCGATGCTGTAGAAATTGCAAAAACAGCCGAAAAAGTGAGAGATTCTTTCGATTACAAAAAACTTCGCCCCGGAAAAGTACTCACTTTATTAAAAAGCAAAGAAACACCTTCAACTTTGGATATATTAATTTACGAGCCTGACAACTTAGGATTTAATGTGATTAATTTCAAAGATTCTACGTATGCTTATACAGTTAATTATCCAGTGAGTTATGTAGAAAAAGTAGTTGCAGGAGAGATTTCTGGCTCTTTGTCCGAATCGTTACAAAGAGAAGGATTAGACCCAGGTGTGGGCACACTTTTGTCCAATGCATTTGCGTGGTCGGTAGATTTCTTTAAATTCAGACGCGGCGATCGCTTTGCTGTTGCCGTAAGAGAAAAATATATCAACGACAGCATTTATGTTGGAGTAGATGAGGTTTTAGGGGCATATTTTAATTATCAAGGCAAAGAAATTTATGGTTTTTCACATACCAAACCCGATAGTAATACTACAGAGTATTTTGACGAAAATGGTAAACAGATGAAAACCATGTTTTTGAAAGCACCACTAAAGTATTTCCGAATTACATCCAGATTTACCAAACGAAGATTTCACCCGGTACAAAAACGTTGGAAAGCACATGGAGGTACAGATTACGCTGCACCAACCGGAACACCAATTATGGCGACTGCTGCTGGTAGAGTTATCGAAGCGGGATATACAGCTGGGAATGGAAATTATGTTAAAGTTAAACATAACGCTACTTATACAACACAATATTTGCATATGAGTAAAATATTGGTACGTCGAGGACAACACGTACAACAAGGTCAAACTATTGGGCGTGTAGGAAGCACTGGTTTGGCAACAGGACCACACGTTTGTTATAGGTTTTGGAAGAACGGGGTGCAAGTAGATCCGTTAAAGCAAAACCTACCGACATCACAAGCTATGGACAAAAAAGATTTGCCTGCCTACTTAGAAAAAATAAAGCCTATCAAAGAGCAAATTGACGCGGCTTTGATCAATAAGTTTCCGAATTAATTATTTCATCAAGTCTTCTGCATAAACAGACACAGGTATCGAAAGGGTTTGTTTAATCGGCTTGCCATTTTGAGTTGCCGGAATCCATTGGCTGGATTTAACCACTCTAACGGCTTCTTGATAAACGCTGTTTTCTTCCGTCGAATTCACGGGTTTAAAATTTTTCGGCTGTCCGTTTTCATCAATATCGAACAGCAGATAAACGGTATAATACGCTTCTTCCGGATCAAGTTCCAAATTTTCTGTATCGACGTTATAGAAATTGAAATTTTCTGCGATATAATTTCTAAAAGCTCGCAAACCTTTTTCAAATCGGGCATTGGTTCGAGTTGGTATTTCAAGGCTGTCTGAAACTATTTCTGGAATTGCAATTTCTTCATTTTGGATATACACAGAATCTTGCTGAGCCCAGATATTTGTGCCACAAATCAACAACAAAAAAGGGAAAATTATTTTCATTTTAATTGATTTTATAGATTAAATTCAATGCTTTGTCAATGCTTTTTACTTGATCAAAGGTAAGTAATAATCGCAAGCCTTTTTTGGTTTCTTTTTCTTTTAATCTGCACAACATCGGATTGTTTTGTACAAAAGTGAGCACTTTTCTAAATTGTTCGGATTGATAAAAAGCCGAATTTTGGTCAGCAACGAAATAGCCAATCATTTTTCCTTGTTTCAATACCAATTTTTCTATGCCCAATTCCACCGCTTTCCATTTGATTTTTACACTGTCTAACAAGTTTTGGGCAGTTGGCGGAATTGGTCCAAAAATATCCGTTATTTTTTCTTCAAATTTGGATAGTTCTTGTTCGTTTTTAATCGCATTGAGTTCATTATACAGATTCATTCTTTCGGTGATATTATTCACATAATCATCAGGGAAAAGCACTTCAAAATCTGATTCTAACACAAAATCCCGGACATATTTTTTAGGTTTTTCTGCTTCGGTTTCGTCATACAATTCTTTGAATTCGTCTTCTTTTAGCTCTTCGATAGCTTCATTCATGATTTTTTGGTATGTTTCAAAACCGATTTCGTTGATGAAACCACTTTGTTCACCGCCAAGCAAATCACCAGCTCCTCGTATTTCCAAATCTTTCATCGCGATATTGAAACCGCTTCCTAAATCAGAGAATTGTTCCAAAGCTTCAATGCGTTTTCGAGCATCTTCAGTCATCAAACTATAAGGCGGACAGATAAAATAACAAAATGCTTTTTTGTTGCTTCGCCCCACGCGACCTCTCATTTGGTGTAAATCAGATAGACCAAAATTATTGGCATTATTGATAAAAATCGTGTTGGCATTCGGAACGTCCAGTCCACTTTCAATTATCGTTGTCGCGACCAACACGTCATATTTATCATCGATAAAATCGAGCAATGTTCGTTCTAATTGTTTTCCGTCCATTTGTCCATGACCGACAGCTACTTTCGCATCCGGAACCAATCGCTGAATCATTCCGGCGATTTCTTTGATGTTTTCGATTCGATTGTTGATAAAAAACACTTGACCACCTCGCTCGATTTCTAAGCTGATAGCATCGCGAATAGTTTCTTCGTTAAATCCAACTACAGAAGTTTCAATCGGATAACGATTTGGCGGCGGTGTAGAAATGATAGACAAATCTCGTGCTGCCATCAAAGAAAACTGTAAAGTTCGCGGAATTGGTGTAGCGGTTAAAGTTAGCGTGTCGATATTTTCGCCCAAGGTTTTGAGTTTGTCTTTTACAGCAACGCCAAATTTCTGTTCTTCATCAACGATGAGTAATCCCAAATCTTTAAACCGAATACTTTTTCCGACCAATTGATGTGTGCCGATAATAATGTCTATTTTTCCGTTGGATAAATCTTCGAGTGTTTGCGTTTTTTGCTTTCCGGTTTTAAATCGGTTGAGATATTCTACGCGAACAGGCAAATTTTTTAGTCTTTCTCTAAACGTTTGGTAATGCTGAAAAGCCAAAACTGTCGTCGGGACAAGCACAGCTACTTGTTTGCCGTTATCTACCATTTTGAAAGCGGCACGTATGGCTACTTCGGTTTTTCCGAAACCAACATCGCCACAAACCAGTCTGTCCATTGGTCGGTCGCTTTCCATATCAAATTTAACATCGTTGGTGGCTTTGTATTGGTCCGGTGTATCTTCGTATAAAAACGAACTTTCCAATTCGGCTTGTAAATAGCTGTCTGGAGCACAAGCAAAACCTTTTTCTGTTCGTCGTTTAGCATAGAGTTTAATCAGGTTGAAAGCAATTTCTTTAACCCGAGCTTTGGTTTTATTCTTCAGGTTTTTCCATGCTTTTGAACCCAATTTATATATTTTGGGTTCGGTACCATCTTTGCCATTGTATTTGGCTATTTTGTGCAAAGCATGAATACCAACATAGACAATATCGTGGTCGGCGTAAACCAATTTTATGGCTTCTTGCTTTTTGCCATCAACTTCGATTTTTTGCAAACCACCAAATTTTCCGATTCCGTGATCGATGTGCGTAACATAATCGCCCACCGACAACGAATTCAGCTCTTTGAGTGTGATGTTTTGCTTTTTATTTTTGGCATTTTTGATAGAAAAACGATGATAACGCTCAAAAATCTGATGATCTGTATAGCAGACTATTTGATTTTCATCGTCGATAAATCCTTGGTATAACGGAAAAACTTTGGTTTCGTACGCTTCGACTTGTTTTTGTCCATTCTCTTTAAAATTCTCGAAAATATCATGAAAACGATTGGCTTGTGCTTCGCCGGTACAATATAAATAGTTGGTATAACCATTTTGATGATTGGCATTGAGGTTGTCAATCAATAAATCAAATTGTTTGTTAAAGGTTGGCTGCGGACGAAACAGAAATTCTATTTTTTCATTCGGTACAAAATCTGGATTTTCGTTCAAACAAACTGACGTAAAATGAAACAATCGCTCTGATAATTCTTCGCCGGAAACAAACATTTCTTTCGGACTCAAATGTTTGACTGTTTGATCTAAACGAGTAAACGCATCCTGAGCTTTTTCAAAAAGATGTTGAACACGGTCTTTTAAAAACTGCGTATTCTGTAAAAATACAATTGTATCATGATGGATAAAATCCAGAAAACTTTCTCGATGTTCTTGAGAAGATTTGTTGGCGATATTCGGAATAAGATCAATCTTTTTTAAGCTATCAACAGACAGTTGCGTTTCTATATCGAAGCTTCTGATGCTATCAATTTCATCACCAAAAAACTCAATTCGATAAGGACGATCATTAGAAAAAGAAAAAACATCTAGGATTCCGCCACGAACAGAAAATTCGCCGGGTTCTGTAACAAAATCAACCCGTTTAAATTCGTATTCAAACAAAGTTTCGTTGACTTTATCAAGCGATATTTCTTCGTTCAAAACTAGTTTTAAGGTGTTGTTTTCCAATTGTTTTTTGGTGACTACTTTTTCGAATAACGCATCGGCGTAAGTAACAATAATTGCTGGTTTTCTGCGAGAATTAATGCGGTTGAGTACTTCTGCTCTAAGGAGAACATTGGCGTTGTCGGTAGTTTCAATTTCGTAGGGACGGCGATAGGAACCGGGATAAAACAAAACGTCTTTTTTGTTTACCAAATTTTCCAAATCATTGAGGTAATATGCCGCTTCTTCCTTGTCGTTAAAGATAAGCATAAACGGTTTTTCGGCTTGGCGAAAAAGGGCTTCAATAACAAATGACAATGACGAACCCACAAATCCTTTGGCGAGGATTTGGTTTCGTTTTACGAGGATGTTTTGTAATAACTGATTGGTTTTGCTGTTGTTAGCGTATAGGTCTGATAAATTCATAAATTAAGGCAACACTTTTAAAGTAGCTCTTTTAACAGTATCTATGTTTTGATAGAGGTTTTCTTCTCCTTCTTCTAGCGGAATATTTTTCTTGAGTAAGATTTCTTCCATTTGGAGGATAATCGACTGCGTATTTTTATTGATGTTTGTCAAGATTTCTGCGATTTTTTTATCTGGTACTTGGTCAAGTTGCATGTACATATCCAAATCTTGTAAATGTGTGTTCAGCAAAGCAATTCTACTTAGAACCGCCGGATTTTTGAATTCTTCCGGAACTGTTGCAGCCAATTTATCGCCCAACTTAGCCAAGTTTTCGGCTTCTTCTCTGAAAGCAGAAATCGACGACAAGGGTTTGCTCGAAAATTCATCTAACAAATTGTGCCAATCTTTCCATTCGCTGATTTTATCCTGAACGATTTTGGGTGTTTCTGGTTGTTCAAAAATCCATTTTTGATTAACATTATTGAACAAAGAATCTTGTCTTCGGACTTGTTCTTCGTTGAGTGAATACGTGTCGGAAGTTGTTTTTTTACAGCCGCATAATACGACCAAAGCTATCAAGGTCAAATAGAATTTCATATCAAAAGTAAAACTACCGCAAAGTTACGAATGTTCGGTTTAAAAAAGAATCTATTTGAAATTTATCTGAATTTCTGTTATGTAGAGAAGTTAAAGTAAATTGTTTTGTTCCGCTTCACCTTTTTGTAGTGTAAACGAAAATGTTGAGCCTTTTTCTAGTTCGCTTTCTACGCAGATATGCTCTTCGTGTGCTTCAACGATATGTTTCACGATAGACAGCCCTAATCCCGAACCGCCAATTTTTCGTTGTCGGCTAGCGTCTGTGCGATAAAATCTTTCGAATAATCTAGGAAGGTGTTTGGCTTCAATTCCTTTTCCGTCATCGACAACGCGAATGATAATTTTGTTTTCTGTCAGTT
The DNA here is from genome assembly GCA_035306305.1 of Flavobacterium sp. GTDB lineage: Bacteria > Bacteroidota > Bacteroidia > Flavobacteriales > Flavobacteriaceae > Flavobacterium. The sequence continues at coordinate 2,811 of DATGOD010000163.1, read as the reverse complement.
CTTCAAAGGCAACTTCGGTGGTGCCGCTTATTCTGCCGTATTTAATAGAGTTTTCGATAAGGTTGATGGCTACGCGATAGATTTTTTCTTCGTCACCATACACAAATATTTTGCGATAATGGTCTTTGTCAAACAGTAAAACGATGTCTTTTTCTTCTGCTTTGAGTTCCAATAAATCAAACACACGTTGAAAAACAGCTACGATGTCAAAATTTGTTTTATTTAGATGCATTTCATTGGTTTCCAGTTTGGTAATCATGTCTAAGCTTTCTACCACATCGATTAATCTTTCTACACCATTTCCGGCTCTTTTGAGATATTTTTTCTTGAGTGATTTTTCTAATTTGATATTTTTGTCCATCAAAGTTTCCAAATATCCTTGAACTGTAAATAGTGGTGTTTTTAATTCATGTGCCAGATTTCCGATAAACTCTCGGCGGTATTCTTCTTGTATTTTGAGGGTTTTAACTTCGACTTTCTTTTTGCGTGCAAAAGATTTAAGCTCTTGCATCAGTGTTTTCATATCGGTAGTGACGGAATGGTTTGGCAAATCAGATTCGTCTAATAAAGAAAGTTGTTTGTATAATTTTTGGATTCGTCTGTAAATGAAATGTTCGACTCTAAATTGAAGAACGATGAAGCAAAATACAAAGAACAATAAGCCAAATGCTAATGTAAACCACAAGTGAAAAGTATCGAAAAGATATTCCAATGTAGATAGCAAAACCACTGCAAAAAGAGTAATTAAAGCAGTGGATTTAAAGGCAAATTTATATGTTTTTTTAAATTTTATACTCATTTAAGCCTCAAATTTGTAACCAACACCTTTGATAGTTTTGAAGTAATCATCGCCAATTTTTTCACGTAATTTTCGAATGTGAACATCGATAGTTCGTCCGCCAACTACGACTTCGTTGCCCCAAACTTTGTCAAGAATCTCTTCGCGGTTAAAAACTTTTCCAGGTTTGGACGCTAAAAGATATAATAATTCAAATTCTTTCTTGGGCAAAATCATTTCCTTGTCGGCTTTTACGATTTTATATTCTTCCCGATTGATTTCGATATCGGCAACTTGTATTGTACCTGATTTTTCTTCTTTGTTTTTCAATCGTCTGAGTAGAGCATTTACTTTGCTCACCAATACTTTTGGTTTGATAGGTTTGGTGATATAATCGTCGGCACCAACTTCAAAACCTGCCAGCTGTGAGTAATCTTCGCCTCGGGCAGTTAAGAAAGTGATGATAGTTTGTTCAAGTTTTTTGTTTTTTCGGATGTTTTCGCAGGCTTCTATACCATCCATTTCAGGCATCATCACATCCATGATGATTAGATGAGGTTCTTTTTTATTGGCCTTTTCAACGGCTTCTATACCGTTTTTTGCCTTGTAAACTTGGTATTTCTCTGCTTCGAGATGGATGCTTAATATTTCCAAAATATCCGGCTCATCATCGACCAATAATATTTTTATATCCTTGTTTTTCATATCTAAAGGGTTTATCTGCGTGTAAAATTAAAGATAAATAATCATAAAAATTATTGGTTTACAATTATTTAATAACTGCTGTTTTTTTGGTAAAGATTAATTAACATGAAAACTGCTTGAAAAAGAGGTTTTCCAAGCAGTTTTTGTTATAAACGATAAATGATATGTTACCCCAGATATGTTTTTAGGATTTTGCTTCGAGAAGTATGTTTTAATCTTCTGATAGCTTTTTCTTTGATTTGTCTAACTCTTTCGCGAGTCAAGTCAAAAGTTTCTCCGATTTCTTCAAGCGTCATCGGATGTTGATTTCCTAATCCGAAATACAATCTAACGACATCTGCTTCTCTTGGAGTCAAAGTTTCTAAAGCTCTTTCTATTTCTGTGCTTAAAGATTCGTGGATGAGCTCTCTGTCTGGATTTGGCGATTCGCCCGAACGCAAAACATCGTACAAATTGGAATCTTCGCCCTCGACCAAAGGAGCGTCCATGGACAAATGACGCCCCGAATTTTTCATCGATTCCTTTACGTCATTTACTGTCATGTCCAATTCTCTAGCGATTTCTTCTGCGGATGGCGGACGCTCATTAGCTTGTTCTAATAAAGCAAAAGTTTTGTTGATTTTATTGATTGAACCGATTTTGTTTAACGGTAAGCGTACAATTCTCGACTGCTCTGCCAATGCAGATAATATTGATTGACGAATCCACCAAACAGCATAAGAAATAAATTTGAATCCTCTGGTTTCGTCAAATCTTTTTGCGGCTTTAATCAGTCCAAGATTTCCTTCGTTAATTAAATCAGGTAAAGTCAAACCTTGATTTTGATATTGTTTTGCTACAGAAACCACAAATCGCAAATTGGCTTTGGTTAATTTTTCCAAAGCTACTTGGTCGCCTGCCTTAATTCTTTGTGCTAATTCTACCTCTTCATCGGCAGTAATCAAATCTACTTTTCCAATCTCTTGTAGATATTTATCCAAAGAAGCGGTCTCGCGATTGGTTACCTGTTTTGTAATCTTTAGTTGTCTCATTCTGTTTTAATCCTTTTTATTTATGTAGGTATCAGTTATACGAAAAGGAAGATTAAAATGTTACAAAAAGAATGTATATTTTTTGCAAAGAGCGATTTTTCTTGATTGATTTCGGTGAAAAAATGAGGTATCTTGTTCATAAACAAAGAATTTGCCTTGCCAGCTCAAAAAAGTTGTTTATTTTTGCAAGCCCTAAGAAATGTCTTAGGACAGGAATGTTTAATTAAATAATAGTAAAAAAGTGGAAAGTTTAAGTTACAAAACCCCATCACTGAACAATGCAAGCGTGGACAAGCA
>DATGOD010000162.1:0-3046 GCA_035306305.1 Flavobacterium sp. | reverse complement strand
GGATAGCATTTTTCAAAATAATAGGAATAAGCATTTGAGACCTTTGCATCTTCTTCGGCAAAATAGCTTTGAATAATCTTCTTATTGGATTCAATTTTTAAGTCCTGAAACTTTTTACCGTTTATTTTACCACTTACACTTAGTAACTCTCTTTTGAACTGCCAAACCAAATCACTGCCTGAATGAATGCCCGATGAAATAGACGCACCTGCTCCAAGGAACAAATCAAAGGATTGATTTGAAAGCACTTTGAAGCCCCGTAAAAAGGTGTCTTTTTCTATTCTTCTCATTTTATCTGTTAGCTTATTTTATCCCACCTGTTTTTAAAATCATTATTGTTGAGTGTAGATAAATCTATTATTCCTCTTGTGGTGTATTGTTTTACTTTTTGTTTCGCTTCAATGCCTGTTGCAATGAAGTAGTCAGGCTCTGTCATTTTATCTCCGTTCAGATTAACGAACACATAAAAAATGTTTTCATTCACTTTGTCTGCCATCATTGGCCAACCCACGTTTTTCTTTTTGAAAATGGCTTTAACCTGAATGATAAACTGGTTTCCGTCTTTCTCTGCCAAAATATCAATGGCTTTTGCATTTCCCATTGTAATACCTACGCTGTAACCTCTCCTTAAAAGTTCTGCGGCTACAAAATACTCGCCTGATAAACCTGTGCTACTTCTTTGAATTTCTGCCATACTTATACTGTTTCCACCTCCTTCACCTCAAACGCCTGATGCAGCAATGCTTTAAGCAGTTGCTCGGTGGCTTGTTGGTTGGCGATGATGTGTTCTTTTAATTGTTTGGTTTTGGCGAATTGCTTTTCTATTTCCGCTACTATGCGTTTTTGCTCGGATAGTGGGGGAAGGGGGATTGTAAAATTTGAAAGCTTATTAACTCCAAGTTCGTGTTGCTTTGTACTTGTAGCTCCTTTTGATTTATTTACTTGCTCTTGTCCATAATTAGAATTTATGTAATAACAAATAAACATCTGAGAAATAATGCTTGTAATTTTTAGAATGTGCGAATCATAAACATAACCATCAACATCTTTATGAGCAATTGCACTTCTTCCTATAGTTCCATCACCTGTTGAGTTAACTAATACATCATTTTCTTTGACGATAAAATCGTCTGATATTGAATTAAACCATTCTTCGTCAATTGATTTACAATACTGTAAATCAACTTCATACCACCTTATACATTTTTGATTGAGCATTTTTGAAACACCCATTTCTGAATACTTTGGACCTTTACCTCTTTTAATTTCACAAATCTCCCCCAATCTACACCACACCCAATTTTCAGGAATTTCAAACGGAATTTCTTCGGGTTTGATGGGTGGTAAGGGTTTTTCTTTTTTGCCCTTGCCCTGAGCCTGCCGAAGGGTTGCTTTCTCTGCCTTGATGCGTTGGAGCAATTCGCTGGCAGGTTCGTCTTTCGGGTCTTGCTTTACCAACTTACCCTGCACCGCCTCTTGTAAAATGGCTTGGTTTAGGTTTTCGAGTAGGGTGAGTTGGTGGGTGAGTTCGTTTTCAAGTGAACTTATTTTTTCTCTTATGCTATCTATTGAAACAACAAGATTTTCTTGCTCATTTAAGTCGGGTAGATTAACCTCATAGCTTAGAAAAAAATCTTCGTCAAGATATTTTCTATGAGTGATACCTGTACTTGCTCTTCTGCACAAGTCATAAAAATCAGGAGAATTTGTAAAATGATTGAACCACTCAATACTAACTATATTTTTATCATAATCGTATGCCCAAAAATTTCCTGTAATGATGGCTCCATCTACTTCATCAGGAGCAATTCCAAATGCTCCATACATTGCATCAATTTTGGATAACACAAATTGCCCTGCCTTTAATATGAATTGCTTTTTTGTGCCAATTTTAGAACCAATTTCAAAATCACGGACTGATACTCCTTGATGTTTTGTTCGAATAGTCACACGCTTATACTTTTTGTTGTCTTCAATATCCACAGGTATTTTGCTGCGAATAAGGAAATCTCCAAGTCTAATTTTTCTACTACTCATCTTAAACTTTTTTTAGTTCATTTAGTAATAGAGCAGATTTTGCAAAAGACTTCTCAAGTCTTTCGATTATTGCCATTCTATCATACACCACTTCCTCCACTTTCTTATTCGGATTCTTTATATCCAAATCGTAATTGCGGTCTATAATGGTTTGTATCGGCACTTTCCAAGCTACTTCGCTTTCTTCACGGTTTTTCCACCATTGTTTAATGGGTTCAAATTCTTCTAAAAGTATGGGCTTGGTTTTGCTGTATGCTTTTTGGCCTTCTGGCAAAGTATGTTCGTAATACCAAATCTCATTGGTGGATTTTCCTTTTTCGAAGAAAATCAGGTTGGTGTTTACGGTGGCATAGGGGGCAAATACGCTTTGGGGCAATCGCACAATGGTATGCACATTGCAATCTTCCAAAAGTTTTTGCCTTATCCGTTGTTTTACTCCATCGCCTGTTAAGCTGCCATCGGGCAAAACAATGCCTGCTCTACCACCGTCTTTCAGCAATTGGATAAACAATATCAAAAACAAATCGGCACTTTCCTTGGTGCGAAAATTCAAAGGGAAATTGGTTTCCATACCATCGCCCACCACACCGCCAAAAGGCGGATTGGCAACAATGATGTCCACACGATCTTTTTGTTTGATGGAGTTGTATTCACGGCTCAGCGAATCACCGTTTTCAATTTGTGGCACTTCAATGTCGTGTGTAATCAGGTTTACCACACTCAGCATAAAAGGCAAAGGTTTCAGCTCGCTGCCTGTTACGGTTTCTTGCAAGGTCTTGCGGTCGTCAATGTTCTTTACCTGCTTTTTCAGATGTTCAATGGCACACACCAAAAAGCCCGCAGTTCCGCAAGCAGGGTCAGTAATTTTCTCGCCCAATTTTGGGTTTACCATATCCACAATAAACTGTGTTACGGCCCTTGGCGTGTAAAACTCGCCTGTGTCTTTCTTGGCAGCCAATCCCTGCAAAATTTCCTCATAAATCACATTGAAAACGTGATGCTCTTTGCT
>DATGOD010000161.1:0-2255 GCA_035306305.1 Flavobacterium sp. | reverse complement strand
AAAAAATCTTGATATATCGATTGATTCTCTTTATTGATTTGAAGTTTCAGTTGAATGTATTGCCATTCTACATACAAATTCGCCAATTGTTGTTCTAACCATTTTTCAGTAACCTTTTCTTGAGCTTGTGCCGATCGAATCTTTTGTTGATTCCATTCTTTTTGTTTTTTGTAAAATGTAGGAAACAGAAAACGTTGTTCTACACTAATTTTTTGATCGAAAACATTGGTATTTACATCGCCAAATTCTACACTAACTTCTGTAGGTTGAATACTTAATTGTGCTTTGCTATTGTTTTGATAAAATTGCGTTTCTAACCGAGATTGCTTAACAGATAAATTGTTTTTTACACCTATAGTCATTATCTCTTCATAGGTCAATTTTTGTTGTGCTACAGCGGGTAATCCCAAACTTACTAACGCAACAATAAGAGTGGTTTTGATACGATTCATACGATTGTTTTTGTTTATCGTTTTTATGGTCACTTTTTCAAATAAAATGTATAAAATAGGCAACACGAAAAGGGTTAAAAATGTAGCAATTAATAATCCTCCAATAACTACAGTAGCTAATGGACGTTGTACTTCGGCTCCGGAACCGTTACTTAAGGCCATTGGTAAAAAACCTAAGGATGCAACGAAAGCCGTCATTAATACAGGTCGTAAGCGTGTACGTGTTCCCATTAACACAATTCGAGTTGTATTTTGTATTCCTTGTTCTTTTAATCGATTGTATTCTGACACCAAAACAATTCCATTAAGTACAGCAACTCCAAATAATGCAATAAAACCAACTCCGGCGCTAATACTAAAGGGCATATCTCTCCAAATTAAAAAATACACACCACCGATAGACGATAGCGGAATAGCTGTGTAAATAAGCAAGCTGTATTTAATAGATCGGAACGCAAAAAACAACATCAAAAAGATCAATACTAAAGCTATAGGAACAGCTATACTTAAACGTTCTTTGGCTTGATTTAAATTTTCGAAAGCACCGCCATAGTTTGTAAAATATCCCGATGGTAGTTTAATTTCGGCTTCTACTTTTGTTTGTAACTCTTCAACTACCGTTTGCACATCTTTGTCTTTTACATTGAAACCAATGATGATACGACGTTTGGCATTTTCTCGTTGAATTTGGTTGGGAGTACTTTTAAAAGACACATCGGCAATTTGATGTAACGGAATTTGAATTCCATTGGCAGTAGGTACCAACAAATTGCGAATATCTTCTATGGTAGAACGACTTTTTTCATCCAAACGAACCGTTAAATCAAAACGACGTTCTCCTTCAAATACATTTCCTGTGGTTTGACCTGCAAACGACATGTTTATGATTCGATTGGCTTCTCCGATACTTAATCCATATTGTGCTAACAATGCACGATTGAACGTAATAACGACCTGAGGAATTCCATTGATGGGTTCAATATACAAATCTTGTGCTCCGTCGACATTTTGTATTACGGTTCCTAATTTTTGTGCATAATACGCTAAACTATCCAGATTTTCACCAAATATTTTCACAACAACATCCTGACGAGCACCTGTCATCAACTCATTAAAACGCATTTGTACCGGATATTGAAAACTTGTAGTGAGTCCAGGTATTTCAGAAACAGCGGCACTCATTTTCTCTGATAATTCAGGAAATGTTTCTGCCGACGTCCATTCTTTTTTAGGTTTCAAAACAATAATCATATCTCCGGCATCCATTGGCATAGGGTCTGTAGGAATTTCGCCACTACCAATTTTGGTTACTACTTTTTCCACCTCTGGAAAACGTTCTTTTAATATTTTAGCCGCTTTTGAAGTATAGTCAATAGTTGTAGAAATATTAGTTCCTGGAAGAACGCGCGCTTCTACAGCAAAATCACCTTCTTCTAACGACGGAATAAATTCCCCACCCAAACGACTCATTAAAAACACAGCCAATACGAACATTGCAATAACTGAAGACAAAATTACTTTACGCGCTTTGATGGCTTTGATCAAAAGATTGTGGTGTTTTATTTCCACTTTTTCCATCACACGATCTGAAGCATTGGGTTTGGTTTTCTTTTTCTTACTTAGGATTAATGAAGTCATCATAGGAACATAAGTCAACGACATTACAAACGCTCCAATTAAAGCGAAAGCAACCGTTTGCGCCATAGGTTTGAACATTTTACCTTCGATACCTTCTAATGAAAATATAGGCAAATACACGATCAAAATAATAATTTGACCGAATACCGCAGAATTCACCATTTT
>DATGOD010000160.1:0-5175 GCA_035306305.1 Flavobacterium sp. | reverse complement strand
TTACAAAACTACCGAAGATGCTCAAAAAGCGGAGGAAAGACCTAATGGTTGGTTGAAACAAGGAAATATTTCGTTGTTGGGTAGCCAATCGAGTTTTTCGCAATGGCAAGCCGGTGGTTCGAACAACCTTTCTGTGAACTTTGGGTTTAATTACGATATCAATTACAAAAAAGACGATTGGACTTGGGATAACAAGCTTATGGCGTCTTATGGTATCAACAAAATCAAAGGCGAAGATAGACAAAAAACAGATGACCGCTTGGAAATCAACTCTGTTTTGGGTAAAAGAGCATCAGATAACTGGTATTACTCCTTGTTTTTAAACTTCAAAACGCAGTTTGATACAGGGATGGATCCGGATAATACAGATGTGAGAAATTCTCACTTTTTCTCTCCGGCATATTTGCAATTCGGACCGGGTATGTTGTGGAAAAAAGATGATAATTTGAAAGTGAATATTGCTCCGGCAACTTCTCGTTTTATCTTTGTACACGACCATTTTACCGAATTTGGTGAATCATTTGGTGTAGAACAAGGAAAAACTATGCGTTTTGAGTTTGGTATGGCGGTTAATGCGTATTACAAATTTGACGTAATGGAAAATTTCTCTTTGGAAAATATCCTAAACTTGTATTCTAACTATTTGGAAGACCCACAAAATGTAGATATTGATTATCAATTAAATGCTGTGCTGAAAGTAAACGACTATATTTCTACAAACCTTACTTTCCAAGCTATTTATGACGACAACGCCTACAAAGGTTTCCAAACACGCCATACTTTGGGTGTTGGATTTAATATGTCGTTCTAATACCAAAAGATAAAATAATAGAAAAAACCGCTTGTATGAGCGGTTTTTTGTTTTGAGGAATACAATTAAAGTACTATCTCGAAAACTTAAATTCAATGTGTTCGCTTTTTGATACTAATTTCTTCAATAAATAAATCATCAAAAATAATGATATTGTATAAATAATAATTTCTTCTACAAGTATATAATTAAAAACTTGCTTTGATGGAAAATAGTATTGTTTCATTGGAAATTGAAAACGATGATTGTCTAAACAAACCAAGGTAACAATCAAAAAGGAAAAAATAAAAAGCATCCAACTTTTAAGTTTCTTTAATGAGGATAAAATGAAATATACCAAGATACAAACTAAAAAGTATGCCCAAAAGTGTAAAACAAAATCTATTAAAATATAATACAAAGACCTTGTAAATTTTCCCCAGATATGTTCTCGTACTCCAACCTTCACCAATATCCATTGTAATATTACATCCAAAAAACTTTTGACAATAAAAGTAATTAACGATATACTTAATAGATTTAAAAATATTTTACGCATCCCTATTTTTTTAATTACATCCTAATTCACTTATTGGCCTTTCGCCATTAAGAACCTCTTCCACTTTATTCCAATTTGGTCTGTTCTTTACTGGCTCTATTACAGTAGAGTTACCCCCATTATCATTAATAAATTGATTTGTTTTATTTTGGAAACTAGTCCATAAATCATCTGCGCCTCCAAACATTTGAGATGATGCTAAAAACTCCATTACACCTGAATCAATCCTATCCACTCCTCTTACAAAAAAACTATAGGAACCATTGGTGTTTTGTTCGTAGCCAAACTGTCTTGTTCCACTAACAGGGTGGTTACCAGCATAAGGAGCATTCATCGTCATAAAATACCAATAACTGTTTGTATATTCAGTGCACACTACAACACCATCATCCCCAGGTATATCTATATAAATAATACTTCCTAAAGGATTATTTGAGAACCACAAATCTGTTTCTGTTTGGCACATCGAAGGTATCTCACAATAAGGGTCAAATGACGACAAATTATCATCTACAAAATCATTAAAGTTTCTTCTCATATAATCTAAAAAGCTGTCTGCCGTAAATTGTTGACCTGTGTTTGGATTATTAGGCAATTGAGTAATATCAACAGAAAAATAATCAAGATTTACCGTTGTCCCGTTAGCTTCATCTATTGGTTGTATTTCAAAATCGTTTGCCCATGAACTTGGTAAGTTCTCAATCTTATTTTGTACACTCTGAGGTGCTGTATGCTGTGCCAAAGTTTGCCAATTAGGCAACTGGTCGCAATCAATTTCTATCAAAAAACTTGGGTTTTCTTCTAATTCAATCAATAACGCAATATAGTTTTTAGCTACTGTTTGGTTACCTCCATCATACACATAGTCATATACTTCTTGCCATTCTTCTGTTTCAGCATTGTTTTGCCACCATTGGTACAAATCGGCATTTCCTCCCATGTACTGCAGGTTAAACAAAAACAAACTTACATTCATTTTACCAGTCGGGATATACTTTATCGGGGTGGTTTTTATCGGGTATATCGGTCTCGTGGGGTTTGGATCAGGAGTACCACCTCCTCCTCCACCTGGATTACCTCCTCCCGGGTTTCCTCCCGGATTACCACCAGTGGAACCGCCCCCGCCACCTCCGCCGGAGCCACCACCACCGTCAAAGCAATCGGAGAAATCCATAACTAACATATAAGAAACAAGGGTAGCTTCTTTTCCTGGTTGTCCTAAATAAGCACAATCTTCCCCGTAAGAATGCTCTCCCGATGCACAATCACTTCCCTGCGCAATGTACTCTACATCAATACAATCATCAGTAGTGAAACCAGGAACATAGCTTTTTACATTGGTCAGCACCTCTCCATAGTCTTGTCCCTGCTTAATCGGAATTGCCTTTATCTTATCACTTGGCATTTTCATTCCGGTTTTATAATCCGACCTATTGATATCATACCTGAAAACTATTGGCGTATATTCTTTGTAATCGTAAGAATACAAAACAAGATTCACAAACAATTCAGGGTCATCATTGTACTCCACCAAATAGGTCAAAGTGTGCAAATCTCTTTCTTCGACTGATTCGATATAATCTCCTATAATCTTGTAATTCGACGTGCTGAAAACTGTTTTTCCGTCTCCGTTCTGCTCTGCCCGGAAAAAACCTGTCGAAAACTTTTCATCTACCTGCCGTTGTGTATAAACTTTGGTTTCACGATTAACTGTGCCATTAATCTGCTCGTTTTCTGAATAATCAAGTTCCGTTAAATCATCGTTTTGACACGATACTGCAACGACAGCCAACATACTTATACTTAACAAACTTAGGGCAATTTTTTTAATTTTTACCATTCTTTTTCTGTTTTTAAAATTAGTAATTTTTTTTTTCATTAGTCTTTTTATGTGCACCTAAAAAAACCTGCTCAAATTCATGAACATAGAAAAATTTTTTGCAAGTAAGACGTTAATTTTTTAACACACAAATTATTCTCTTGCGATTTTTTTGCGTATTTTCGCAATACAATCAAACTTGTAATATTTCCAATGGAAAAAATTAAACTCATCGAAGCTCAAAAACGAAAAGGTTTTTCGCAAAACCAAATGGCTGAAAAGCTATATATGGACGTATCTAACTACAATCGTCGAGAGAAAGGCAATGCCAAAATTTCGTATGAAGAATGGGAAAAAATAGCACTAATTCTCGAAACTTCGATAGAGGATATTTATGAATCTGATGAAGGACACATTGTTATTTTCAGAGATAATGCTATTGGAAACTATAGCGGTACAAACAACGTTTATACCGTTCCTGAACATCTGTTAGAAGCTCAAAGAAAGTATATCCAAAGTTTAGAAAAAGAGCTCGAAGAGTTCAAAAAAAATAATCTCTACAAAACCATACTCAACTGTATGCGTTTGGTTGCTTTATCCACGCTCAGCACCTTTACCTGAACGTGTTGATGCAATTTGACCACTTCGTGTACATCACTCACAAAACCGGCTTTGAGCTGCGAAATATGCACCAAACCACTTTCTTTTATGCCTATGTCCACAAAACAACCAAAATGCGTGATATTATTCACAATACCGGGCAATATTTGTCCTTCTTGAACATCGTCAATCGTTTTGATATTTGGGTCAAATTCCAAAATTTTGGCTGATTTTCTTGGGTCTAAACCAGGTTTTTGTAATTCCTTTAAAACATCTTGTAAATACAATTTTCCTATCATTTCGGTAGTAAAATCAGGTAAATGAATCGATTCGATATGTGTTTTATTCCCAATTAATTCATCTACTGATATTTGCAACGATTTCGCCATTTTTTCAACCACTGCATAAGCTTCGGGATGTACAGCAGAATTATCCAACGGTTGTTTTCCATCACGAACACGCACAAACGCCGCCGCTTGCTGAAACGCTTTTTCGCCCAATCTCGGCACGTCTTTCAACGATTTTCGGCTATTGAAAGCTCCGTTTTCTTGTCGAAATTGCACAATATTTTCTGCCAGCTTCTCCCCGATTCCCGACACATAACTCAACAATGATTTACTCGCTGTATTGAGATTTACTCCCACTGAATTTACTGCATGAAGAACTACATTGTCCAACGCTTGTTGTAACATTTTTTGATCTACATCGTGTTGATATTGCCCTATTCCGATTGATTTTGGGTCTATTTTTACCAATTCTGCCAACGGGTCTTGCAACCGCCGTCCGATAGAAACCGCTCCGCGAACCGTAACATCATAATTCGGAAATTCTTCACGGGCAATCTTGGAGGCAGAATAAACCGATGCTCCGGCTTCATTAACAATAAATACCTGCACATCACGGTCAAAAGCTATTTTTTTAACGAAAGACTCCGTTTCTCGTGACGCTGTTCCATTTCCGATAGCAATGGCTTCTGTTTTGTAAGCATTTACCATCGAGCGTATTTTTTTCATCGCCTGCGAGGATTCTCGTTGTGGCGGGTGTGGAAAAATTGTTTCGTTGTAGAGCAGTTGTCCATTTTCGTCCAGACACACCACTTTACAACCGGTTTTGAATCCGGGGTCAATCGCCAGTACCCGTTTTTCCCCCAACGGAGCTGCCAACAATAATTGACTCAGATTGGTTGAAAATACTTCTATCGATTGCCGGTCGGCTCTTTCTTTTGCTTCTGCCAGCACCTCGTTTTCCAGACTTGGGGCGAGCAGGCGTTTGTATGCATCGGCAGTTGCTAATCGGATTTGCTCGGCAGTTTCAATCGCAGAATTTTTGATATGTTTATGACAAATCCAATCGATGGCGTCATCTGTGTCAATCTGAGCAGAAATTCGGACAAAACCTTCTTGATGG
>DATGOD010000159.1:0-3400 GCA_035306305.1 Flavobacterium sp. | reverse complement strand
TCGATGGATTCAATATAATCGGCAATAATAGATTTGTAGTCTGAAATGGTATTCATAAATGGATACTTATTATTACTGCAAATGTAAGCTAATTTTTAACAGTAAAATAATTTTTTAAAAAACTTTGGAAACTTTTTTGGTGTTTAAAGTTTCCTGTGTAACTTTGTCCCGAAAATTTTTGAAAAGATGAAAGAGACGATATTAAAAAAATCAATTGAATTATTTACCAACAACGGCTTTAAGGCGGTTACCATGGACGATATTGCATTGGAGCTTGGAATTTCAAAAAAGACAATTTACCAGCATTTTCCCTCTAAAAGAGAGCTAATCAGCTCAACAGTAGATTATGTTTATGATTCGGCGATGAATAAGATGAGATGCATCATCGGGAAATGCGAGACACCAATTCACGAACATTTTGAGATGAAAAACTGTATCAAAGAAATGTTGGGGCATAATGTTAATCCGGCAACAATCTTTCAGTTTAAAAAATATTACCCGCGTCTTGCAGAGCGTTTGGAGAAAAGAAGGTATGAAGATATAGATTTTACTATTTTAAGAAACTTGCGTGAAGGTGTAGAGAAGGGATTATATCGCAAGGAGATAGATATTGAGTTTATAGGACAGGTGTTCTTCTCGGCAACCACTTCACTTTTCCAGAATGAAGATTTTATCAACAAAAACACCCAGTCTATTGACGATTTGGAAATTAAATATAATGAATATCACTTGCGGGGAATTGTAACTCCAAAAGGGTTGAAAATTTTAGAAGAATTATTGAACAAAACCCAACCAAATAAATATATTTAACTAATGAAAAAGTTCACAATTGTTTTGGCAACTGCCTTGTTTGGCTTAGCAATGCAGGCTCAAAACACACTCACTTTGACCGAAGCGGTCAATTACGCTTTGCAAAATAAAAACGAAGCGGTCAAAGCTCGTCTGGACGTTGAAAACAGCGAGTATCAAATTCAAGAAGCTCGTGCCAATGCTTTGCCACAAATCAATATAGATGGAGGATTGACCTACAATGCCGTTCTTCAAGAAACTGCCATGGATTTTATGGGAGAAAGTATGATTTTGGCGATGGGAAAACCGTGGCAATCAACGGCGGTTGTTTCTCTGAACCAGCAAATTTTTAACCAAGCAGTTTTTACAGGTTTGAAAGCGGCAAGAACTACACGCGAATTTTATCAAATCAATTCTCAATTGACAGAAGAACAAGTGATTGAAAAAGTTGCCGAAAGCTATTACGAAGTGTATAAAACCGAATCGCAACTCAAAACTGTTGAAAAAACAATCGATAATACCACAAGAGTACGTGATGTGATTCAAAGTTTGTTTGAGAACGGATTGGCAAAAAAAATCGATTTGGACAGAACAAATGTTAGCTTAAACAATTTGCAAAGTTCACGTCAGCAATTGCTAAACGCTTTAGAACTGCAAGAAAATGCTTTGAAATATTTAATCGGAATGGACATCAATACACCGATTGAATTGCCGGAAAATACTTTTGAAGTAACCCGGCACGCATTTGTTGATGAAGATACCAATATTGAAAACAGAACTGAAATCAGATTATTGGAAAAACAAAGCGAATTGTTGGCATTGAACAAAAAAGCTACCCAGGCACAAGGTTTACCCAGTTTGAGCTTGAACGCTAATTATGGCTATTTAGGAATTGGCGATGAATTTCCTTGGTTTCAATCTTACCCCGGAGCATATTGGTCAGATTATGCAGCGATTGGATTAAACTTGAGAATCCCAATTTTTAACGGTGGAGTAGTGCGAGCCAAAACACGTCAGGCACAAATCGAAATTGATAAATTAGAAGCTGATAAACGCGATGCAAGATTGGCATTAGATTTAGAATTACGCAATGCCATCACACAGTTAAACAATTCGCTGATTACATTAAACACCCAAAACGAAAATGTAAATCTGGCGAAAGAAGTATTGGATAATGTCGAAAATAACTACAAAGTAGGATTAGCTTCATTAACCGATTTGTTAGATGCAGAAACATCTTATGCCGATGCACAAAACAACCAAACCAATGCTTTGTTGGATTACAAATTGGCAGAAATAAAATTAATTAAAGCAAAAGGACAATTACAAACATTAACCCAAGAATAAAAATAAGATTATGAAAAAAGTAATTATAACAGGTGTAGTCATTGTAGCCGCATTAGCCGGAATCGTGTATCTGCTCAACAAACACAAAGCAGAAAACGAAGCACAAACTGAAGTAGTAGCACAAAAGAACAATTTTGTTGCTGTGCGTACTGCTATCGCTGATTACAAAGAAATCAACGGACAATATATCGCTAACGGTACTTTTATTCCGAAACAAGAAGTGAAACTTTCTGCCGAAACCGCCGGTTTGGTTTCTCGTGTGTTGGTCGATGAAGGTTCTGTGGTAAAAGCCGGACAAACATTGGCCGTTATCAAAGCAGATAAACAAAATGTAAATGTAGCCAACGCACAAGCAGTTTTTGATAATGCACAAGCCGAAGTTGCTCGTTTTGAAAGTGCGTATGCAACCGGAGGTGTAACCAAACAACAGTTAGATCAAGTGAAATTGCAGTTAGAAAATGCCAAAAACAATCTTCGCAGTGCAGAAATTGCCGCAGGAGATGTGAATATTACAGCGTCATTTTCAGGAATTGTCAATACCAAAAACATCGAACCGGGTTCGTATGTAAACCCAGGAATGGAACTGTTTGAAGTGGTAAACGTTTCTACATTAAAATTAAAAGTTAATGTAGATGAAAAAAATGTAGGAGCATTGAAAGTTGGACAATCTGTAAAAGTAGAATCGCCTGTTTTATCCGATAAAGAATTTACAGGTAAAATCTCGTTCATTGCACCAAAAGCTGATGCAAGTTTGAACTTTCCGGTTGAATTAGAAATCCAAAACAGTGCATCAAACGAGCTAAAAGCCGGAATGTATGGTAATGCCTATTTTGGTGATAGTCAAATGAATAATGTGTTATTGGTGCCACGTAATGCCTTTATCGGAAGTGTGAGCTCCAATCAAATTTTTGTTCACAAAGACGGCAAAGCTGTGCTGACCAATGTAGCTTCAGGAAGAACTTTTGGCGATTACATTGAAATCGTTTCAGGAATTGAAAAAGGTACAGAAGTAATCGTTTCAGGACAAATTAATCTTACCGACGGAGCTGCGGTGGAAATTATTAAATAAATTGCTTTAAGCTATAAGCCATAAGCATTTAGCTTATCGCCTAAAGCTTATCGTCTAAAGCCAAATATAAATGAAAATATCAGAAATATCTATAAAAAGACCCAGTGTAATTATCGTGTTGTTCGCGCTAATGATTTTGGGTGGTATTGCAGCATATAAAAGTTTGGGTTACGAATTGGTACCTAAATTTGATGT